>NZ_JBSFRU010000136.1:0-15447 GCF_053589395.1 Nocardia sp. NPDC003345 | reverse complement strand
CAGGTACACCCCGATCGGGATCAAGAAATCCAGCGCCGCGGCCACGAGCAGCGCGCAGGTCGCCAGCAGTGCCCGGCCCGGCCCGACATGCGAGCTGGCGATCACGCTCATACCCGACATCATGATGAACAGGTTCGGGTTGATGACCGCGAGACCGAGCCCGGCCACCAGCACTCGGCGCGGTCCTGCGTCGCGCAGTTCGTCCAGCAACCGCGGCCGGCCGTTGCCCGCGCGGCGCGGGCGTAGGGCGAGCACGGCCCCACCCGCCAGGAACAGCAGGCCGATCAGCAGTCCCGCCACCGATGACGCCCGGTGCGAGGTCGACCCCTCGCCGGTCGCGCCGCCGAGCAGAGCGGAGAGCGCGATCAGGAAGTAGACGAATACGAAGGCGCTGCCGAAGACCAGCGGATTGCGGACCGGCCGGCCCGATCGCAGCAGCAGAATGCAGCCGGCGATGGCGCCGGGGGTCACGAGCAATCCCAGGATCTCCGGCAGAAGCTGCACCGCCAGGTCGCTCATACCGACTCCTCGTCTCCACGGCACGCCGGGAATCGCGGCGCCGGGGCCCGGGCGTCCGCCCCCCGACTGTCGCGCGGTTACCGCCGTCCCGCCTCACCCGAACCGGGTGAGCGGGCCGGCCCGCCGCGGTTTCACCCGAATCGGATGAGGCGACGGGACGACGACACGGCGAGGGTGGCCGGTATGACGAATGAGCGCTTGGGCCCCGTCGAGCTGGCCGTACTGGCATTTCCCGGTAGCCGGATCGCGCCTCCGGTGGTCGACGCGCTGCGGGAGGTGGTGGCCAATCGGGACGCCACGATTATCGATCTGATCTATCTCGCGAAGGCCGAGGGCGGCGATATCCTGCAGCTCGAGGTGGACGAATCCTTGGCCGACGTGGGTCTCGACGGACTGGATGTCGACCCACGCGGCCTGGTCAGCGATGCCGACCTCGATATCGTGCGCGAGACCATGGAACCGGGAACATCGGCGGTGGTGGTGGTCTACGAGCAGACCTGGGCCCGCCGCCTGGGCGCCACGGTGGCCGAGGCCGGTGGCGAACTCGCCCTGCACGTCCAGATCCCGCGCGACGCCGTGGACGCGGCGCTCGCCGCATCCTGAGAAAGGAATCCCCATGGTCTTTCGAGGAGGGCGGGTGGGCCGGCCGGGTCTGCTCGGCACCATGGCCCGGACCGCGGTGGTAGCCGGGACGGCCCGCGCCACCACCAACGCGTTCGACCGGCGCGCCCAGCGGCGCAGCGCCGAACAGCAGGCCTACGCCCAGCAGCAGGAGGCCTACGCGGCGCCGCCGCCGCAGTACGCGCCGCCGCAGGCCGCGCCGGAAGGCGACGATATGGTCGCCAAACTGGAGAAACTCGGACAGCTGCACCAGTCGGGCGCGCTCTCGGACGAGGAGTTCGCCGCCGCCAAGGCCCAGCTGCTGCGCTGACCGCTACCGCGGGCTACAGGCCGTTGACGATCACCGCGTTGCAATCGGCGGCGGCCTGCCGCAGCGGGATGGCCGCCTGGTACTCCTCGGAGTCGTACCAGGCCCGGGCCGCCTCCGGCGATTCGAATTCCAGCACCACGGTCTGCGTGGCCGGCCACTCCCCTTCGAGGACCTGGGGTTTGGTGTCGATCGCCAGTACGGTGACGCCCTTGGCCATCGCCTTCGCCGCCGCCTTGCCGTACTCGGCCATACCCGCCGGGTCCTTGATCGACTCGGTCACGATGACATAGCCCTTGGCCATCCTGGTCTCCTTCACACGCGGATGAGCCGCTACCGGCTCCCCGACCGACCATACCCATAACGTGGTTTACGTTTGCGGATATCCCATATGCTGAAACAGCGAATCATGATCTTGCGCGCACCGGCGGTACCGGGTCACCTCTTGCCGTTACGGCGGAGCAGGTGGGGGCGCAGGCGGTTGAAGCCGCGGACGCGGACACTGCGCAGATTCTTGATATCGAACTCGCCGTCGTCGGTGAGTTCGGCCGCCGCGCCGTCGTCGACCAGGATCGTGCCCGGCCGGGCGACACCGGTCAGCCGGGAGGCCATATTGACCGTGGACCCGTACAGATCACCGAATCGCTGCAGGACCGGGCCGTAGGCCAGGGCGACCCGGAGTTCCGGGGTGGTACCGACGGTCATCGTGGACTCCTGGATCTCCAGGGCGATCCGCGCCGCGATGGCCGGTGATTCGGCGGCGAACATCACTTCGTCGCCGACGTTCTTGATCACCCAGCCGCCGTTCTCCGCGATCGCGGCGGTGGTGGTGGATTCGAACGCCTCCAGCAGCGTGGAGAGTTCATCGGGGTGCAGATGCCGGGTGAGGCGGGTGTAGCCGACCATATCGGCGAAACCGACGGCGAGGGTCCTGGTCGAATCATGGGTGGGACCGGTGTCCTCCAGTTGCCGGGTCAGCGCCGCGTCGAGATGACGCCGCCACGCGTAGGACAGCAGGGTCTCGATCAGCTCCACCGTCTCGGCGGTCGCGGTGCGCACGATTTCGTCGGGGTCGGCCCCGGGCTCCGCGGCCGCGATCCGCCGATCGATCTCCTTCACGACGAGGTCGACCTGCCATTCGGCGAGCCGCGCCAGGGTCTGGCCGATGGTGCGCGCGGTCGCGGCCTGCTGCCGGATATCGGCGGAGGCCAGCGCACCCACCTCTTTGAATCGATGAATGGCGGTGATATCGGCATCGGTGTAGTCGCGGGCGTCATCGCTGTCGCTGGACGGAAAACCCAGCGAGACCCACAACCGGCGCGCCACCTCCGGGGTGACCCCGGCCAGCTCGGCCACCTCGCGACGGTTGTAGCGGCGGCTGCCGGAGAGCAGATGCTCCTCCGCGGCCGACCGCACCAGTTCGGACCTGTCCTGCGACACCATGGGCGAAACCTTACGGCGCGGCCGCCGCCCCGACCGCGACCTCGGAGTATCGGGCCGTGATATGCGTCATGTTCGTCTCGGTCGCCCGGCCGGGCTATCGAGCCGCGGCCACCGGCCCCGCATCGGGGACCGGGATCTCCGCGGGCGGTTCGACCGGCCGGACGGTGACGCGCGGCGCGGCCGGAGGTCCGGTGGGGGGCGGCGCGGGAGCCTGCGCGGGTTGCGGGCTCGGCGTCGCCGGCTGCGCCGACGGGGCGGCAGGGGCGGGCGTCTCCGCGAGCGGCGGTGCGGGGGGACCGGAGTCCGGGGCCGGGCCGGGGTTCGCGGGCTGGGGTGATGTTCCGGGTGCACCCTGGGCGTCCGGCCCGGGCGCCGGCTGCGCCTCGGGCACCGCCCCGGAACCAGGTGCCGGTGCCTCCCCGGGACCGGGTGCCGGAGCCGGGCCGGGGCCGGGTGCCGGAGCCGGGCCGGGGCCGGGTTCTTCGCCGGCCGCCGGGTTCTCCGGGCGGGCAGGCGCGGGGTCCTGGGCGGGGGCGGGCACCGGTGCCGGTTCCGGGAACAGCGGGCGGTCGGTGGGCAGGTTGATGAAACTCGGCGCGGACGGGTCCAGCGCGAGATGCTGCGGTTTGAGTTCGGTGTCGTTGAGCATGGGCCGGAAGGCCAGCGCCTTGGGCGCGTTGGCGGCGAACACGTCCAGCCGCAGCCGGTGCCCCGGCTCGAGAGCCGCCTGGGTGGGGATCACCGCGATATCCAGTGCCACCGGCTCTCCCGGGCGTACGGGCAGCACGCTGTCCAGCGTGATCGGGTTGTGCGGGGCGGTGAGATCGCCGTTCGGCGAGCGGGTGCTGCGCGATTCGTCGACCGCGCGCAGCGATGCGGTGAGCTGGCCGGTGCTCAGCACCTTGGAGACACCGTCGGGCGAGACATCGTTGACCGTCACGCTCCAGTAGCCGTCGGAGGCGTCGTGCACCGTGTTCAGGTGCACGTTGATCGGTCCGGACAGCACCGTCCGCTCGGCCACCGGCGCGCTGGTGAAGGTGAGGGCGCCGAGTTCGGCGATCCGGGAATCCTTGGCGCACGCGTCGATCACCGCGGCCAGCCCGGCCGAACCCTGCGCGGTATCCCGCGAGCACACCGTGGACAGCCCGGGCGCCACGGTGAGCCGCTCCTTCGACTCCGCCCCGGGCACCAGCGACCCGTCGTGCAGGCTGGCATCCGTCGAACCGCTGGGGTCGGCGGACAGATACACCCGCCGGTGTGTCATACCGGGCTGCGGGAACTCCTTCAGCTGGATCCAGCCACCGCCCTGCTCCCAGACGATCACCGGCCCGTACCCGGTGATGCCGTTGTCGATGTCCTTGAGCCAGTGGTCGAACCAGGCCCGCTGCAGTACATCCAGCCGTGGCGGCGACCCCGGGTTACCGGTGCCCGCACCGGGATTGGCGTGATAGGTGTCGCCCACCAGGAGCTGTTTGCGGCCCGGCGGCAGCGGGATGTCGTTGTAGAGGGTGGTCGCGCTGTTGGCGAAGATATCGTGCCAGCCGCCGTAGACGAAGGTGGGGACGGTGATCTTCTCCGGCTGCCCCATGATGCCCTGCCGGAACGGGCTGTCGTCGTCGAGTGCGGCGGCCAGGGTCGGCGGCATATTCTTCAATGACGGGGTGAGCAGCGACTGCGCGAGCAGATCGTAGTTCGTCGCCGGATCGGCCAATCTGTCGCGCAGCCACTGCCAGTCGAAGTTGCCGTTGAGAATGGCCTGGAAATCCGGCATGAGTTTGGCCTGGTTCACCTGGTTGAGCCACAGCGGCAGGAAGGTCACTCCCACACCGCCGCCCGGGGCCACCACATCGCGCATGAGATCGCTGCCGGGTTCGACCGGGAAGATGGCCTGCAGCGGTTTCGGCGCGTTCTCCGCGGCGCGCAACTGGTTGATCCCGGAATACGAGCCACCGCTCATGGCGACCCGGCCGTTGGACCACGGTTGCGCCGCCGACCATTCGATGACCTCGCGGGTGTCGAGTTGTTCGCGGGCCCCGAGGGTGTCCCACAATCCCTGCGACTGCCCGGTACCGCGAACGTCCACCGAGACCACGGTGTATCCACCGTGCACCAGTTTGCGGTCCAGCCCCAGCACGGTGGCCACGGTGCCGCCGTCCAGCGCGTGCAGCAGATCCTCGAACCCGCTGATCGGCGTGCCGGACAGGTTGATGCGGCGCACCAGGTCCATGGTGAAGCGCTGCGCCTCGGCATTGTTCATCGCCGAATCGATGAGGTTGCTCATCATCTTCGAGTACGGCGTCATCGTGACGATGGTGGGCAGCGGCTTCGTCTCGACCTGGTCGCCGGCGTGCGCCGGCCGATACACGTCGGCCTTGAGGACCACCCCGTCACTCATGGTGAGGTGCACGTCCTTGTCGATATGCACCTCGGGATAGGGCTGTGGGCCGTCGTGGGTCTCGGTCCACTGCTGGGCCATCTCCCCGGGGGAGACGGCGGGAGCGGTATCGCGGTGCACCGGCTGGCGGCCGGGTAGCACCAGAATCAGTACGGCGGTCAGGACCATCACGGTGCCGGCGGACGCGGCCGCGATCCCGTGAACCCGGTACAGCCGCATGAAAAAACCTCCACCTCGTGGTTCCGGTTTCGCGCACAGGTGCCGCCGACGATAGCAATACGCTCTTGCCGAATCGGGTATCGACGCGCTGACCCGCCGGAGCGAGAGTTCCGGCGGGGCCGGAGATCACACGGGTGGAATGGGAGGTACCGGCGAAAGGTACTCCGCCGGAATCGATTCAGGCCGCGCGTCGGGCTCGCAGGACCAAGTCCTTGATCTGGTGGCCGGCGGCCGGGCGATTACGATCGCGCCGATCGTCCACCTCTACGGTCCACTCGTCACCGAGTAGCGCGCGGACCTCGCCGGGGGTGTAGAAGGCAGACGGGTCGAAGTTGTGCTCATTTTCGTGGTGCGGCGGAAACTCGGTGGGGTCATGGCCTACGAACAGCAGCGTTCCCCCCGGCGCCACGGCGTCGATCAGCACGCGCACGGCGGCGTGGGCGTTATCGCGTTCGATCGGGAAGTAGTGCGCCGAAACCAGGTCGAACGCGCTCGCCGGCAGCGGGTCGGTGGTGATGTCGGCGCGCTGCCAGGTGATATCCGGATGGCCGGGCGAAGCGGCGCGATCCAGCGCCACCTGCGAGATGTCCACGGCGGTCACCTGCCAACCCCGTTCGGCGAGCCAATACGCATCGGCGCCCTCACCGCAACCGAGGTCCAGCACTCGTCCCGGTGTCATCCCGGTCACCTCCGTGACCAGCGCGTCGTTGGGAAGACCGCTGAACTTCTGCTCTTCCCCGCTGTACATATCGTCCCAGAACTGCTGGTCCATGCTTATTGCTCCTGCTCTCGTCGAGGGGTCACCACCCAGCATCCGCGCAACAGCCCAACTTGACAAATTTATTTGCCATATCTGCAATAGAAGCATGAATCCGGAGTTCGGCGATGTCATCGATGCGATCGGCCCGCGCCTGCGCGACCTGCGCCGCCGCAACGGCACCACGCTGGCGGCCCTCTCCGAGGTCACCGGCATCCCGGTGAGCACCCTGTCGCGGCTCGAATCCGGCCAGCGCAAACCGAGCCTCGAACTACTGCTCCCGCTGGCCAAGGCGCATCAGGTCCCACTCGACGAACTGGTCGACGCGCCGGAGACCGGGGATCCCCGCGTCCACACCCGGCCCGTCACCCGGGGCGGCCAGACATTCATCCCGCTCACCCGTAAACCGGGCGGCCTGCAGGCCTACAAGCAGATCCTCTCCGGCCGCGCCTCCGCCGAACCCGACCCCCGGACCCACGAGGGCTACCACTGGCTCTACGTACTCAACGGCAAACTCCGCCTGATCCTGGGCGACCGGGATATGACCCTGATGCCGGGCGAGGTGGCCGAATTCGACACCCATCTCCCGCACTGGTTCGGCAACGCCGACGAGAACCCGGTGGAGTACCTGAGCATCTACGGGCCGCAGGGTGAACGATTCCATATCAAAGCGCGCTATCGCCCGTCATAAGTTTTCACACCGCCCCTACGCTGGGAAAACATCGATAGTTACTTGTTCGTTATCGCAGTCGGCCGTGTCGTTTCCGGATCATCGCGCGATAACGCGAAATATGGCTTCCCGGGTTTGCAGGACCGACATATAGCTGTGGTGCATTTCCAACGCTGTTCGAGCAGTCGGTGATTATCCACCGCGATGCTGCGGTGAAAGTCGTTGTGATCCACCGGCGCTCGACCCGAGCACGGAGGACCGCAATTATGGATTCTGTACCGATACGTCAGCGCTGTGCCGCATTGGCCATTTTCGCCGCCGCGGCCGGCGCCATTCTCGGAACGATCACTCCCGCACCCGCCCAGGCCAAACCGGTCAGTGTGCCCGGCCTCGGCACCTTCGAAGTTCCCGATGAACTCCCACTGCCGGCCGGTTTCCCCGGTTTCGGCCTACCCCCCATCCCGCAGACGGCCCCCGCTCCCGCCACCGGCGACCTCGCGGTCGCGGCGGCCCGCAGCAAGCTCGGGGCGCCCTACGTCACCGGCGGCACCGGACCCAACAGCTTCGACTGCTCCGGGCTGGTGCAGTGGGCATACCAGCAGGCCGGCGTCCAGGTGCCGCGCACCAGCTGGTCCCAGCTGTCGGCCGGAACAGCGGTTCCACTCGATCAACTACGTGTCGGCGATGTGATCTCCTACAGCGGTGGCGGTCATTCCGCCCTGTATGCCGGGGAAGGTCAGGTGATCCACGCCGCGACGTCGACGGTGGAAATCTCTCCGATGTCGTATTCGCCCGTGGTCGGAGCACGCCGCTTCTGACCCGGGCCGCGTCGTGGTCCCGGTTACCGGCGGCAAGCCCAGACCACAGCCACGGGCCCACGGCGCATCCCGAACGGATCCACCGCCCGGCCCCACGCCGGGCGGTGGATCCGTTTCCGGATTCAGAGACGTTCGATGATGGTCGCGTTCGCCAGGCCGCCCGCCTCGCACATGGTCTGCAGGGCGTACCGGCCGCCGGTCTGCTCGAGATGGTTGACCATGGTCGCCAGGATCCGCACCCCCGAGGCGCCCAGCGGATGGCCGAGGGCGATCGCGCCACCGCGCGGGTTCAGCTTCTCCGGATCGGCGTTCAGCTCGTGCTGCCAGACCAGCGGCACCGGCGCGAACGCCTCGTTGACCTCGTAGGCGTCGATATCGTCGATGCTCAGACCGGCCCGGTCCAGCACCTTCTTCGACGCCGGAACCGGCGCGGTGAGCATGAGCAGCGGATCGTCGCCCAGCACCGCGAACGAATGGAACCGCGCCCGCGCCCGCAGCCCCAGCTTCGACGCCATCTGCTCGCTCATGATGAGCGCCGCCGACGCGCCGTCGGTGAGCGGCGAGGAGTTACCCGGCGTGATGGACCATTGGATCTCCGGGAACCGCTGCGTGTACTGCTCGTCGGCGAAGGCCGGCTTCAGCCCCGCCAGCTTCTCCGGCGTGGACCCGGCCCGGATGGTCTCGTCGGCCGTCAGTTCACCCGCCGCCACCAGCTCGTTGTCGAAACCGCCGGCCGCGGCCGTCTCGGCCGCCAGCCGGTGCGAACGCGCCGCGAACGCGTCCAGGGTGGCCCGGTCGAACTTCCAGCGGGCGGCCAGGATCTCCGCGGCGATCCCCTGCTGGATCAGGCCCTCGGGATAGCGGTGCGCGATCGGGCCGCGATTGGCGTCCTGACCCTGCGCGTTGGAGAACATGGGCACCCGGCTCATGGACTCCACACCGCAGGCGATGGCGATATCATAGGCGCCCGACATCACGCCCTGGGCCGCGAAATGAGCGGCCTGCTGGCTGGAACCGCACTGCCGGTCCACCGTGGTGGCGGGTACGGATTCGGGGAACCCGGCGGCGAGCACGGCGGTACGGGAGATATTGAACGCCTGCTCCCCGCTCTGCGTCACGCAGCCGCCCACGACATCGTCGACCAGCGCCGGGTCGAGGTCGTTGCGTTCGATCAGCTTCTCGAGCACTCCGGCGAGCAGGGTCGCGGGATGAACCCCCGACAACCCGCCGCCCATCTTGCCCTTCCCGGACGGCGTGCGAACCACATCGACGATGACGGCGGACTGCATAGTCCCTCCTGAAATGCTCGTTCCGGCCGGTCAAGTTAATGACCGTTCGATGCTAAGTTAACACGGATTCGCATCCCGGGACCAGCACCGGCCCACATTGCGACGGGTCACACGCGCGAGTCGAGCGATTCTCCTACGAGACGCACCAGCGCACGTGAGATGGCCGGGTTTCACGGCGAAGGTGTAACGCAGTCTTTCTGGCCCGGCCCGGGAAATGACGGCCGATCATTCGATCCGGCGGCGCGGCCGAGACCGGGCAGGCCACCGGCATGCAGTCGGACTCGATCCAGTTGGCGACGCACATCGGGGTCAGCGCCCGCCGACGGCCATTCCGCCCGGCACGGTCTCATTCCGCGCCCGCGTAGGGGTCGGTGAGTACGGTCGGCGTCTCGGCGACTTCCAGGACATCGCCGGGAAACCTGGGACCCGCGACGTAGAACCGGGCCCGGGTGCGACCCACCGGTTCCAGAATTTCCCGGCGGGTGAGGTCACGGAGGTCCCGTTGAGCCTGCTGTAGATTCAGGCCCTCGTTCTGTTCGTAGCGGCCTCGGCGAACCCGGCCCGACATCGCGACGTCGTGCAGGGCCGAGACCAGACGCTCGTCCAGCGCCGCACCGGCCGCGAACCCGGCCAGTTGTTCCCACACCCGCCCCGAACGGACTACACGCGCGTGCACGGTCTGCGCCTGCTGGTGGTATGCGACGAGGTTGAACCGGATCCACTCCGAAACATCCTGATCCGGGCGATAACTGCTGCCGCGTCGATTCAGGACCTGGTAGTACTCCCAGGTGTTGCCCGGTCGGCCGAGCCATGCCTCGATGGAAGAGAACTCGGGCGCGAGCACTCCTTCCCGCGCGATCATCAACGTTTGCAGCGAGCGCGACATTCGACCGTTCCCATCGGCCCAGGGATGGATCGATACGAGATGCAGGTGGGCCATCGCGGCGCGGACCAGCGGATGCGAGCCGTCGTCGGAATCGAGCCAGTCCACCATCTCGGCCATGAGTCCGGGCACCGATTCGGCATCGGGACCGGTGTACGCGGCAATACTAGGATCCCGGGCATCGGTTACATATACCGGCCCGTGTCGCCACTGCCCGGCCGGCTTGCGGTGTGAATGCCTGTGGCCCTGCAGCATCCAATGCAGGGCATTGAGCAAACCCTTTTCGAAAGCGAAGTCGCCGACATCGTGCAATGTCTGGATGTAGGTCATCATCTGCTGGTAGGCGAGGGTTTCGGACCGATTTTCCTCCGAGACGTCCACATCACGCTCGCCCGCCATCAGATCCTCCACATCGACCGTGGCGACCCGGAAGCCCTCGATGGAGTTCGACGCCGCCACCGCATCGGCGGTGAGGAACTTGCGCAATCCCCCTGCCCATCTGGCCGGCACCTTCTGCAGTTGGTGGCGGAGCCCGTCACGCATGCTGTCCACCTCGGACAAGACCTGTTCATCGCGGGTGGACAGCACAGGAGTCGGGAACAACATCCCCTGATGATAGGATGACGCAATCATTACGTCAACCACTTACCGCACCCGCTCCCACCCCCGCCGCTCCGGCCGTGACCCCAATTCCCGGTCACGGCTGCGATAGACGATATACGGCCTGGTCAGATACCCGATGGGCATGGAGAAGACATGCACCAGCCTGGTGAACGGCCAGAACGCGAACAGCACCCAGGCGGCCAGGGCGTGGAGCTGGAACCCGATCGGGGCGGCCAGGATCAGATCGGTGTCCGGGCGGAAGGACAGGATGGAGCGGAACCACGGGGACACCGTCTCCCGGTAGTCGTGCGGATGGTTGTTCGCGTTGTTGACCACCGTGGTGCCGAAACCCAGCACCAGCGTGCCGATCAGCAGCACGTACATGATCTTGTCGTTACCGGTGGTCGCGGAGAAGACGGGGCCGACGGTCCGGCGGCGGTAGATCAGGATCGCCGCTCCCGCGAGGGTGGCGACCCCGGCCAGTATCCCGAGAATGGTCGAGGCCGCGTGATAGACCGAATCGCCGATGCCGACGCTCTCGGTCCAGCCTTCGGGAATCAACAGGCCGACCACATGGCCGAGGATCACCAGCAGGATCCCGTAGTGGAACAGCGGACTGCCCAGCCGCAGCAGCCGGTTCTCGTAGAGCTGGGAGGAGCGGGTGGTCCAGCCGAATTTGTCGTAGCGGTAACGCCAGTAGTGGCCCACCAGGAAGATCGCGATGGACGCATAGGGCAGGGCCACCCACAGCAGGATGTCGAACGCGGTCAGGTCCGCACCGGCGGCGGCAAGTATGGAGTTCATCGATTCGCCTCCGTGTCTGCGGTGGCGCCGGGCCGGGGGCGCGCGACAACCGGGTCGGGGAGGTACTGGGGCGGGGTGAACGGGGCCAGGCCGACGGCCTCCTCCGGCGGGCCTTCGGCGATGAGCCGGGCGACGGCGTCCGATTCGGGGCCCACCAGCGGGGGCAGGGTCGCGGTCACCGATTCGAGTACGTCCGCCCAGGGCGATCCCGAATCACGCAGCCCCCGGCGCATCACTTCCAGACCGGCCCGGTGATCGGTGAGCAGCCGCAATCCGGTTTCGGCGTTATCCGAGGCGGCGAACTCCAGCACCACCGACAGGTGGTCGGGTAGTTCCTCGTCGGAGAGCTTCAATCCGGCGTCGCGGTAGGCCTGTTTGAAACGCAGCAGGGCGATACCGCGTTTACGGGTGTCGCCGTAGGCGAAGTAGGTGAGATACGGGCTGAACTTCTTGCGGTGGTCGAAGGTCGCCACGTAGTCGGCGGCGAGTTCGAACACCGACCTGGTCCGCACATGACCCAGGAACCGCGTGAGCGGGGCCCCGACCGGCGGGGGTAGCGTCGCCGCGACGGCGCCCAGGAGATCCATGGTGCGGCGCAGCGATTCGTCCGGATACCCGAGCAGCAGCGACTGCACCTGCCAGGCCGCCGCGCGGGTCGCCGGATCGAGGGCTTTCGACCGGGCCGCCCTCATCGCGGCGGCTCCACGTCGCCGGTTTCCGGATCGGACCGCTCCGGCGGGAAGAGCCCGTCCGGGACCCTCCCGTCCCAGTTGAGCAGATTCACCCGCCCGCGCCCGCCGACGCTGGTCGCGGTATCGGCGGTCTGGCGGTTGCGCAGCATCCGGAAGTTCTCCACCGCGATCGGCGATACCCCGCCCGAACTCTCCCCGAACGGCCCGGAACCGGTCATCCCCGGACCGCCCTCGTAGTCCAGGCTGCATTCGGTGGCGAGTTCTTCCAGGCCGTGCGCCGATTCGGTGTGCGCGGGTGGAATCACATAGCGTTCGTCGTATTTCGCCAGCGCGAGCAGCCGGAACATATCGTAGATCTGCTCGCCGGTCATACCGGCCGCGGCCGCGATCTCTTCCCGGGGCTCCCGGCCGAGATTGATATCGCGCATATAGCTGCGCATGGCCGCCAGCCGGCGCAGTACCGCGGTCACCGGTCCGGGATCCCCGGCGGTGAACAGCTGGGCGAGATAGTCCACCGGAATTCGCAGCGCCTCGATCGCGGCGAAAAGATTGCCGTAATCCTCCGCGTCGTGTCCGGTGTCCCGGACGATATCGACCACCGGCGACAACGGCGGGATATACCAGACCATAGGCATCGTCCGGTATTCCGGATGCAACGGCAGCGCGACCTTGTAGGTATTGATCAGCGAGTAGATCGGCGAGCGATCGGCGGCCTCCACCCAATCCCACGGGATACCGGCGCGTTCGGCCTCCCGCCGCACCTCCGGATCGGCGGGGTCGAGGAAAACCTCCCGCTGTGCCTCGTAGAGCCCCTGCTCGTCCGGTGTGGCCGCGGCCTCCAGTACCTTGTCGGCGTCGTAGAGAACGAGCCCGATATAGCGCAGCCGGCCCACACAGGTTTCGGCGCAGACGGTCGGCAATCCGACCTCCACCCGCGGGAAACAGAAGGTACATTTCTCGGCTTTGCCGGTGCGATGGTTGAAATAGACCTTCTTGTACGGACAGCCGGAAACGCACATCCGCCAGCCCCGGCAGCGGTCCTGGTCCACCAGGACGATGCCGTCCTCGCTGCGCTTGTAGATCGCGCCCGAGGGACACGACGCGGCGCAGGACGGATTCAGGCAGTGTTCACAGATGCGGGGCAGATAGAACATGAAGGTCTGCTCGAATTCGAAACGCACCTTCTCGGCCAATTTGCCCAGCAGCGGGTCGCGATCGCCGTATTCGGTGGCGCCGCCGAGATCGTCGTCCCAGTTCGCCGACCATTCGATTTTCGTATCCTCGCCGGTGATCAGCGATTTCGGCCGGGCCACCGGGGTATGCCGCTGGGCGGGGGCGGCGGTGAGGTTCTCGTAGTCGTAGGTCCAGGGCTCGTAATAGTCACTCAACGCGGGCAGGATCGGATTGCTGAATATCGAGGCCAGTTTGCGCAGCCGGCCGCCGCCCCGGAGTTCGAGCCGGCCCTTCCGGTTGCGGATCCAGCCCCCGCGCCATTTGTCCTGATCCTCGTAAGTACGCGGATACCCCTGGCCCGGACGGGTTTCCACATTGTTGAACCACACGTATTCCACGCCCGACCGGTTCGTCCACGCCTGTTTACAGGTGACCGAACAGGTATGGCAGCCGATGCATTTGTCGAGGTTCATCACCATCGCCATCTGGGCCATCACACGCATCAGTAGGTCACCTCCTGGCTGCGACGGCGGATCACGGTCACCTCGTCGCGTTGATTACCGGTGGGGCCGAGATAGTTGAACGCGAAACTGAGCTGGGCGTAGCCGCCGATCAGATGACTGGGTTTGACCAGCAGCCGGGTGAGCGAATTGTGGATACCACCGCGGTGGCCGGAGGTCTCGCTGATCGGCACATCGATCAGGCGGTCCTGCGCGTGGTACATGTACACGGTGCCGGCGGGCATCCGGTGCGAGACCACCGCCCGCGCCACCACCACGCCGTTGCGGTTGACCGCCTCCATCCATTCGTTGTCGGCGACCCCGATCGCCGCCGCGTCCCGCGGCGATATCCAGATCGTCGGGCCGCCCCGGGACAGGCTCAGCATGAACAGGTTGTCCTGATATTCGGAGTGGATGGACCATTTGCTGTGCGGGGTGAGATAGCGGACGGCCACGCCCAATTCGCTCGTGGAACCGAGCAGCGGCTCACCGAACAGCGCGGCCATGTTCAGCGGCGGGCGGTACACCGGCAGGCCCTCGCCGAGTTCGGTCATCCAGTCGTGGTCCAGATAGAAATGCTGGCGGCCGGTGAGGGTGTGCCAGGGTTTGCGGCGCTCGATATTGATGGTGAACGGTGAATAGCGGCGCCCACCGGTTTCCGATCCCGACCATTCCGGTGAGGTGATCACCGGGACGGGAGCGGCCTGGGTATCGGCGAAGGTGATCTGTTTGCCCTCGTGTTCGGCGGCCAGATCGGCCAGCCGGACCCCGGTGCGATGCTCGAGTTTCCGGAAACCCTCGGTGGCGAGGCGGCCGTTGGTGGTGCCCGACATCGCCAGAATGGCTTCGCAGGCCTGGATTCCGCGCCGCAGCGACGGCCGTCCGTCGGCCGGGCCACCGCGCTCGACACCGTTCTTGTGCCGCAGATACTCGACTTCGGGACCGAGATCGAAGGTGACGCCCTTGGTGGTGGCGCCGAGTTTCTCCGCGAGCGGGCCGAGTGACCGCATCTTGGCGGCGACGGCGCCGTAATCCCGCTCCACCACCACCAATTTCGGCATGGTCACACCCGGGATGGGTTCGGCGTCGCCGTGTTTCCAGTCGAGCACCCGCCCGTGCGGGGTGGCCAGTTCGTCGGGGGTGTCGTGCAACAGCGGTACCGCGACCACGTCCTTGCGCACCCCCAGACGTGGCCCGGCGAGTTCGCTGAACTTCTCGGCGATGGCCTGGAAGGCATCCCAATCGGTGCGGGTCTGCCACGGCGGGGCGATCGCCGGATTGAACGAATGCACGAACGGGTGCATATCGGTGGTGTTCAGGTCGTGCTTCTCGTACCAGGTGGCGGCGGGCAGCACGATATCGGAGAACAGGGTGGTGCTGGTCATCCGGAAATCCAGGGTCAGCAGCAGATCCAGTTTGCCGCGCGGGGCGTCCGGCCGCCACACCACATCACGGGGGCGGGCGCCGGCCGGGGTCTGGGTGGCCCGCAGCGACGATTCGGTGCCGAGCAGATGTTCGAGAAAGTACTCGTTGCCCTTGGCCGAGGACCCGAGCAGGTTCGCCCGCCACACGCTCAGCACCCGGGGGAAGTTCTCGGGCGCGTCGGGATCCTCGCAGGCGAAGCGCATCCGCCCGGAACGCAGTTCCGACACCACATAGCCGGCCAGCGACCCGCCCTCGGCTTCGGCGGCGTCGACCAGATCCAGCGGATTGCGGTCGAAGGTCGGATAGGACGGCATCCAGCCCAGCCGGGC
>NZ_JBSFRU010000135.1:0-15569 GCF_053589395.1 Nocardia sp. NPDC003345 | reverse complement strand
CGTTTGGCCACCACCCCCTCGGCACCTTCGTCGCGGCTGCGCCGCAGCGCGTCGGAGCCGCTGCCCGGATAGCGCGGCGGCACCCGCAGCGCCGGGCTCGTCCCGGCGAGCGCCTCCAGTACCCGGCGGCGGTCGCTGTAGCGCTTGCGCAGCAGCGAGGTGCCGTCCAGGTACAGCAGATCGAACGCCAGGAACTCCGCCTGCCGCGGATTCGCTTTCAGCAGTGCGATATTCACCGCGCCGTCGGGTCCGCGAACGATTATCTCCCCGTCCAGTACCGCCTGGTGATCGGCCAGTTCCTCGGCCAGCACCGCCAGCTGCGGATAACGGTCGGTGACATCGTTACCCGCCCGGCTGCGCAACCGCAGTGCGCCGGCGTCGATCTCGACCAGCAACCGGTAGCCGTCCCATTTACGCTCGAACGCCCAGTCCGATTCCGGCAACCCGCCGACCTCGCCGCTGGTGGCCAGCATCGGGGTGAGCCCGCGTGGCAGCTCACCGAGCGCGGGCTGCTCCTTCATCAGATGCATCAGCCACTGATCACCCTCGGTGCGGATCAGCGCGTACCGCCCCCGCAACCGGTCGCCGCGCAGCACCACGATCACTTCGTCGTCGCGCCATTTCTCGGCTCGATAGGTGCCGGTATCCCATACCGACATCTCCCCCGCCCCGTACTCTCCCGCCGGGATGGTGCCCCGGAAATCCAGGTACTCCAGCGGATGGTCCTCGGTGTGCACGGCGAGCCGGTTCTGCCGCGGGCTGTCGGGCGGACCCTTCGGTACCGCCCACGACACCAGCACGCCGTCACGTTCCAGCCGCACATCCCAGTGCAGCCGCCGGGCGTGGTGCTCGTGCACGACATAGCGGTTGTCCGGGCCGCCGCGGGGCGAATGGACGGGTACCGGTTCGGGCGTCCGTGCCGGATCCCGCATCGAGCGGTACCGGGTGAGCGCGTCGTCCATGGGCGGGTCCAGCCCGGCCAGCAGATCACCGCCGGACCGGTAGCGTTCGAGTACCTCGTCGAATCGCAGCTGCCGCAGGTCGTCCGGGTTCTCGAGCTCGTCCCAGGTGCGGGGCGCGGCGGCATTCGGGTCTTCGCGCCCGCGCAGCGAATACGGCGCGATGGTCGTTTTCGACGGGTTGTTCTGACTCCAGTCCAGGAAGACCTTGCCCGTCCGCACCTTCTTCGCCATGGTGGCGGTCACCAGCTCGGGCATCAGCTGTTCCAGGTTGGTGGCCACCTGTTTGGCCACCGTGGAGGCGCCGCCGGGGCCGAGGATCCGATCCAGCGGGACGTAGAGGTGGATACCTTTGCTGCCGCTGGTCAGCGGGTAGGCACGCAGCCCGATCTCGGCGACCATATCCCGGACCCCGAGCGCGACCCGCGCGCATTCGGCCAGCCCGGCGCCGGGCCCGGGATCGAGATCGAAGACCAGCCGGGTGGCCGGGCCGCTGTCGTCGCCGTCGAACCGCCACTGCGGGACGTGGACCTCCAGCGCCGCCTGCTGGCCCAGCCAGACCAGACCGGCCTGCGAGGAGATCACCGGATAGGTGACGGTACGCCCGGAGTGCCGCAGCGACCGGCGCGGCAGCCATTCCGGGACCCCCGCCCCGAGGTTCTTCTCGAAGAAGGAGGATTCGGCGACGCCGTTGGGCCAGCGTATCCGGGTGACGGGCCGTCCCGCCAGATGCGGCAACATGGCCGGGGCGATCTCGGCGTAGTAGTCGATGACCGCGCCCTTGGTGGTGCCGGTCGCCGGATAGAGGACCTTGTCGAGATTGCTCAGCCGTACCTCGACATCCGGCTGCCCCGGTTCACCCCCGAAACTCCGGGCCACCCCGGATCACCGCCGCGGGCCGCCGGCCCGGACCGGCGGGCCGCAGTGGTTCACGGACGCGGGCCCGAACCCGGGGTAGGGGGCTGCCCCGGCCCGCCCGGCTGATCCGGGGGCACCACCTTGCGGGCGGCTTCCTTGCCCTTCTGGATCTTGTCGGAGTATTTGCCCTTGGTCTTCTGGTCGACGAAATCGCCGGCCTTGTCGACCGCTTGGTTGATCTTGTCGGAGTTCTTGGCCGCGACCTCCTGGCCCTTACCGACCAGATTCTTCAGGTTGTCCATCAAGCTCATAGCCGGATTCCTTCCCTGTCACCGTGCGGAACCGTTCACTCCATATCTTCCCACCACGGGCGCGTCGGCGGGAGGTCCGCGATATCGAGCCGTTGCCCGGGTCGCGGCACCGCGATGGCGGTACCCGCGGCCGCGGCGGCGTCCAGCAGCCGGCGCACCGGCTCGGCCCACGGGTGCGGCGCCAGATTGAAGGTCGCCCAGTGGATGGGGATCAGCACTCCCTGGGCCGGATCGCCCTGGGAGAGGTCGGCGTGGGCGCGCACCGCCTCCTCCGGGTTCATATGGATATCGGACCAGTGCGGGTCGTAGGCGCCGATGGGCAGCAGGGTCAGATCGAAGGGCCCGGACTGCGCACCGGTAGCGGCGAAGGCCTTGGTGAAACCGGTATCACCGCCGAAATACGCCCGATGCTCGGGACCGATCAGCGACCAGCCGGCCCACAACGTGGTATTCCGCACCAGCCCGCGACCCGAGAAATGCCGCGCTTCCGCGCAGGTGATGGTCAGGTCGCCGCGGGTGCCCGCCGGGTCCGATACCGAATAGGAACCGCCCCAATCCAATTCGACCACGCGCGCCTCGGGCACACCCCAGTGCCGCAGATGCGCGCCCACGCCGAGCGGCACCACGAACACCGAGCGCTGGGTGGCCACCAGGGTGGCGATGGTATCGGCGTCGAGGTGGTCGTAGTGGTCGTGCGAGATCACCACCGCGTCGATCTCCGGTAGATCCACCAGCTCCACCGGTACCGGATGGATACGGCTCGGCCCGACCAGCCGCGACGGCGACACCCGCTCACTCCACACCGGATCGGTGAGCACGCGGTAGCCGTCGATCTCGACCAGCGCGCTGGCATGCCCGTACCAAGTGACGGCCAGCGCACCGGCCGCGGCGGGCCGTTCCGGTTCGGCCAGCGGGACCGGAACCTTAGGACGCCCCTGGCGCATGGCGGTCACCATCGACAGGATGCCACCGGGATTGTCCCGGACGACGATGGGCGAAGCCGGTTCGGTGTTGTGGAACTGACGGTCGCGATAGCTGCGGGCGCCGGTGGCGGTGGGTGCGATCGCGGAGACCGAGGCGCCCAGCGCCGCCGGTAGACCGTCCAAGGCCCGCACCACCCAGCCGGCCACGGTCATCCCGGCCAGCCCCGCGAACGCGGCGGCGATCGTACGCGGCCGCATCAGCGCCCCTGGAATTTCGGGGCCCGCTTCTCCTTGCGGGCCAGACGGCCTTCTTCGGCGTCCGCGCTGTTCCACGCGGCCTCCAGCGCCCGGTGCTGGATCTGGTTGGCGGCGGCGCGGGTGCCGTCGTCGTTGAGTACGAGTTTCAGGTGCCGCAGCGACAGCGGCGCCAGCTCGGCGATGGATTTCGCCCAGCTCTGGGCGTCGGCGACGGTACCGAGCCGGTTGGCGAAACCGAAGGAGTAGGCGTCGGCGGCCGAGATCGGTTCCGCGCCCAGCAGCAGGGTCCGGGCCGGACCGGCGCCGATCAGCGAGACCAGCCGGCGGATGGTCCAGCTGTCCACCGAGATACCGAGTTTGGCGGCGGGTATCGCCAGGTACGAGTCCGGCGGCAGGACACGCAGATCGGAGGCCAGCGCCAGTTGCACTCCCGCGCCCAGCGCGGGCCCGTTCAACGCCGCGATCACCGGCTGCGGCATCGACTCGATCTCGTGCAGCATGTCCAGCAGGGCATCGAGGAATTCGGTGGAGTACACCCCGTCCAGATCCGCGCCGGCGCTGAACACCGGACCGCGGCCGCTGATGACCACCACCCGGGCGTCACGCTGCGCCTGGGCCAGCGCGTCGCGAAGCTGCACGACGAGGTCCAGATTCAGCGCGTTGCGCCGGTCCTCCCGCTGTAGTTCGATCGTGACGACGTCGCCGTCGCGGTTGACCCCGAGCATGTGTGTCCTTCCCCGCTGAACGAATCCGATACAACAGCCGATAACGATGGGTTACTGCCCACTCTGCCACAGGAGCGGGAACGGCCCGCGTAGGCGAAGCGGCCCCCGGCGGGCGACCGAGGCCGCGCGTGCGGGTCGGCGGGGTGGGACGTTCAGTTCTCCAGGCCGAGCGCGAAGGTCTCGGGATCGGCCCCGGTGCGGGTGCCCGCGTCGAGCCCGGTGACGGCCGCCATCTGGTCGGCGGACAGTTCGAATCCGAAGACGTCGAAGTTCTCCTCGATCCGGCTGGGCGTCACCGATTTCGGGATCACCACGTTGCCCAGCTGCAGATGCCAGCGGATGATGACCTGCGCGGGTGTGCGGCCGACCTCACCGGCGATCCGGGTGACCACCGGATCGTCGAGCAGGGCGCCCTGTCCGAGCGGGCTCCACGCCTCGGTGGCGATGGCGTGCTCGGCGTGGTACTCGCGCAGTTCGCGCTGGACCAGCCGCGGATGCAGCTCGATCTGATTGACCGAGGGGGTCTGACCGGTCTCACCGATCACCCGTTCCAGGTCGGCCACCCGGAAGTTGGATACGCCGATGGAACGCACCAGCCCATCGGATTCGAGCCGCTGAAAGGCCCGGAAGGTGTCGACGAAACGGTCCGCGGCGGGTACCGGCCAGTGGATCAGATAGAGGTCGAGGTATTCCAGGCCCAGCCGCTTCAGGCTCTCGTCGAAGGCGCGCAGTGTCGAGTCGTAGCCCTGATCGGCGTTCCAGAGTTTCGTGGTGACGAAGACCTCGTCACGCGGCAGCCCGAACTGCCGGATGGCCCGGCCGGTGCCTTCCTCGTTCTGGTAGGCCGCGGCGGTGTCGATACTGCGGTAGCCGGCCCGCAGGGCGGCCGTCACCGCATCCACCACCTCCTCGGCCGGAACCTGGAAAACCCCGAAGCCGAGCTGCGGCATCAGGCTGCCGTCGTTCAGGACGATGGGCGGAACTACACCGGTCTCACGTCTGGTGGTCACTGTTCCGACGGTAGAAGCGGTTCGGCGGCAGGTCAACGAAGCCCCCGGCCGTGTCCACTCCCCTCATAGCATTTGAACACCTTGACAAACTGTTGTGTTTTCCTAACACTTTATTGCGTGAGCCCAGTGAGACGCGGGGAAACACTGCCGATATACAACCGGATCGCCGTCCTGCGAGCGGAGCACCGGATGTCGCGGGCGGCCCTGGCCGACAGGGTCGATGTCAATCCCCAGACGATCGGCGCCCTCGAACGCGGCAACCACTATCCGAGCCTGGACCTGGCCCTGCGCATCTGCGACGTGTTCGGCCTGCCGGTGGAGGCGGTGTTCTCCCGGACCGAATTCACGCCCCTGTCGGCCGAGGTGTACTCCCGCGAGAAAGGACAGCAGTCATGACCGCTGCCACCGAACCCACCACCCTCCTCGACCGCTACCGCGCCCGCCGGGTCCGGCGTTGGCCGGCCCGGGAGAAGCAGATCTCCGGGATGCTCCCGGGCTGGCGCACCACCCGGCGCCGGCGGACCCTGGTCGCCGTCACCGCCGCGGCCCTCGGGCTGATGTTCGCCGCCGGGGTGCTGTGCGCGTTCGGGCTCGAATGGGCCGCCCTGCCGGGCGGAGTCGCCGCCCTGCTATTCCTGCCCGCGTGGACCATGGTGCGGATCGTCGCCGACGCCCAGGACAACGCACCGGCCGACACCCTCGACGAATTGGAATTCGCGCAGCGGGAGACCGCCCGGTCCCTGGGGCTGACGATCACCCAGACGCTGTCGGTGTTCCCGATCATGTATCTGATCTGGGCCGGCGCCCTGTTCCCGGAGGCCGACGCCTTCCGGACCGCCTACGCGGGCGGCGTCATGATCCTGGCGACCCTGCTCGCGGGCGGTTGCGCACCGGCGATGATCCTGGCCTGGACCGAAACCGACCTCGAACCGGAGGACTGACGCGCCGGGCGGCTACCGCGGCACCCCCAGCCGGCGGTACCGCGCGCTCCGGGCCGCTCGCAGCTCGGCCGCCGATCTACCGGCGAGTCCGGCCAGTTCCTCCCCGATAGCCGCCACCATGCGGCGGGCGAACTCGATGGGTTCGTCCGCCGCGTCGGGATACTCCGGAACGATACGGTCCACGATCCCGTCGGCCAGCAGATCGGCCGACCGGATGCGCTGTGCCGCAGCCAGTTCCGGAGCATGCCCGGTATCGCGGTACACGATCGCGCTGGCGCCCTCGGGCGGCAGTGGTGCGAGCCAGCCGTGCGTCGCCGCCAGCACCCTGTCCGCCGGAAGCAGTGCCAGCGCGCCACCGCCCGTGCCCTGGCCCAGCAGCACCGACACGGTGGGAGTATCCAGCGTCACCAGATCGGCCAGGCAGCGGGCGATCTCCGGCGCCAGCCCACGTTCCTCGGCCTCTTTGGACAGGGCGGCGCCGATCGTATCGATCACCAGCACCAGCGGAAGTCCCAGTTCGGCCGCCAGCTGCATACTCCTGCGGGCCTCCCGCAACGCGGCGGGGCCCATAGTGTGTTCGGGGTCCTGATTGGTGCGGTCGTGCCCGAAGACCACGCAGGGCCAGCCCCGGAACCGCGCCAGCGCCAGCACCGCCGTCCGGTCGGTTTCCCCCTGACCCGTACCGCTGAGCGGTACGCGCTGCGTGGCCCGGCGCAGCAACTCACGCATACCCGGCCGGTCCGGACGCCGCGAACTCAGCACCGCCTCCCATGCCTCGGCCGGCGCGAGATCCCCGCCGGCGGCCGGCCCCCGGCGGGCGGGCGTATCCGGGATACGCACGGCGCCGCTGAAAACGCTCAAGGCCCGATGTGCGATACGCCGGAACACGGTGACATCGACGACCCCGTCGATCACCCCGGTGCGATAGAGGTTCTCCGCGATCTGCACGCCCTCCGGAAACGGCCGGTCGTACAGCGCCTCGTAGACCCGGGGCCCCAGGAACCCGATGAGCGCGCCCGGTTCGGCGAAGGTGATATGCCCGAGCGACCCCCAGGACGCGAACACCCCGCCCATGGTCGGATTGCGCAGGTACACCACGTAGGGGTTACCGGCCGACTTGTGCGCGGCGACGGCGCCCGCGATCTTCACCATCTGCACGAAAGCGAGGGTGCCCTCCTGCATCCGGGTCCCGCCGGAGGTCGGAGACGCCACCAGGGGCAGCCCGGACGCGGTCGCGCGCTCGACGGCGGAAACCACCCGCTCGGCCGCCGCGACCCCGATCGACCCGGCCAGGAACCCGAACTCGCAGGCGATCACCGCGATCCGGCGCCCACGCAGCAGACCCTCACCGGTGAGTACGGCCTCGTCGGTGCCCGCCGCATCGGCCGCCCCGGCCAGCGCCGACCGATAATCCTCGGTCCGCGCCACCGGGAGCGGCGGAGCGTCCCAGCTCACGAATGTGCCCGGATCGAGCAGCGTATCGAGGAACGTCCGGGCGCCCAGACGCCCCGAGCGGCGCGTCATCGGCCGGCCGGCAGGTCGGCCGGCGCCGCGACAGTCGTTACCGGCACGCCGCCCAGTATGGCGTGGACCGGCTCAGTAGCCGCGGGTGACCTTCTGCAGCGCATACTCGGTGAGCCGGACGAGAGCTTCCTTGGCCGGTTCCCGGCGCCGGGCATCGATCGGCATGATCGGCACATCGGCGGGGACCGCCAGCGCCTGCCGGATGTCCTCGATCGGATACTGCGGGGCGTCGTCGAACTGGTTGAGCGCGACGAGGAACGGCAGGTTACGCGCCTCGAAGTAGTCGACCGCGGCGAAGCTGTCCTCCAGCCGGCGGGTATCGATCAGCACCACCGCACCGATCGCACCGCGGATCAGGTCGTCCCACATGAACCAGAATCGGTACTGACCCGGGGTACCGAAGAGGTAGAGCACCAGGTCTTCGGCCAGACTGATCCGGCCGAAGTCCATCGCCACCGTGGTGGTGGATTTGCTCTCGATACCCGCGAGACTGTCGATCCCGGCACTGGCGTTTGTCACCAGAGCCTCGGTTCTCAACGGGACGATTTCCGAAACTGCCCCCACCAGCGTCGTTTTGCCCACGCCGAACCCACCTGCCACCACGATCTTCGCCGAGGTCGGCTTGCTGAGGCGGGTATCGACCTGCGCCGTCGAATCATATACGCCGGAGTCCACTGAGAACCCTTTCGATCAGCTCGCGACGTTCATCGTCGCTGGAATCGTCTTTCAATGTCGCCGAAACGCGGACATGCCCGGCTTCGATCAGGTCCGCTACAAGTACCCGCGCCACCCCGATCGGTATACCCAGTCGAGCCGCTAGTTCGGCGACCGACGGCGACTCCCTGCAAAGCTCGACTATCGAGTTTTCGATATTGCTCAGTTCGTACTGGCGTTCGAGCGATATGGGATGGGACGCGACGAGAGCCTCGAGCGCCAACTCGACCTTGGGTCTGGTCCGACCGGCAGTCAGCGAGTACGGGCGCACGAGACTGGGCTCGGAGCCTCCCACGCGGTGATCCTCTATGTCCATCCCACCATCAGGAACCCATTGTGACGCGCGGAGTGGCCTGAACTGTCTGGCCTACGCGTTCGACCAACAACGCCATCTCGTATCCGACCTGTCCGATATCGCAGGACGTATTGGTCAGGACCGCGAGATATGAGCCATCGCCCACCGCCATCAGCAGCAGGTAGCCGTGCTCCATTTCGACGACGGACTGCAGTACCGTGCCGCCTTCGAAAAGATTGGACACACCCACCGAGAGACTGGCCAGGCCGGCCGTGACAGCGGAGAGCTGCTCGGCGCGGTCGACCGGTAGCTGGGCACTCGCCGCCATCAGCAGGCCGTCGGCCGAAACCAGAACGGCATGGGCTACGCCAGGAACCTCGCCTGCGAAGTTCGAAACCAGCCAATCCAACTGACGGTTCGTACCACCTAGTTCGGGGTTCATCGGTCTCCTTTGTCTCCGGTTAGGTTCATTGCTCTCATTGCGCGGCCATCCCGAACACCTTGCTGGTGCCGACTCAAACTAGACCTGATCGTCTCGGGATTGCGACTCGGCGTACGCTCCTGGGCGCCGTTGACGGCGCCGGGTACCAACCGGCCGCCCGGATTCCGCTGCGGCAGACCCGCCGCGGTACGGCTCTCGGACTGCGCTTCGCTGGCCCGGCGAGCCGCCGTCCAGCCTTCGTCACCCGGGGATTCGAAGGACGCGACGGCCTGCGAGCGATCCGTATTCGGATCCGACAGCCACGCGGACATCATTTCGGCGAAGATGGGCGTTCCGCCCATCACGCTGTCGGGCTCCTCGGCCGGCTGCAACCGGGTCTGGAAGAACGACGCCGCTTTCGCCGGGTTGGATTTGTAGCTGTGCCTTCCGGGTTCCCGGGAGGCCGTGGCGTCCTCGGCGGGCGCGGATTCGCGCGGCAGCGCCACTCCGGGCGGGTTGTCGAACCGCTCGGCCGTATAGCCGCCCGGCTCCCGCTGCGGCAACCCACCGGTCTCGGCGGGGCTCCGGCGCGGAGCCGCGCCACGCTGGGGCAGGCCGCCGGTGGATTCCCGTGCGGGCGCGCCGTTTCCGGACTGGGCGCCGCGCTGCGGCAGACCGCCGCCGGGCGCGGGACGCCGGGGGGGCAGCCCGTTGCCGGGGGTATCGCGCCGGGAGGGCAACCCGTCGGCGGGCTCACGCTGGACCGGTAGCTCACCGGAGGACTCGCGGGCGGGTAGACCGTTCGAGGCGGGTTCCCGCCTGGTCGGCAGGCCGCCGGAGGCGGTATCGGCCGCGGGCCGCGGTTCCCGGTCACGCCGGGGGGGCTCACCCGGGCCCGATCCACGTTGCGGCAGACCGGAACCGCCCGTGTCACGAGTGGGTGAGCCGTTCGCACCCGGGTCACGCTGCGGCAGGCCGCCGGATTCACGCTGCGGCAGGCCACCCGGCTCGCGCCGCGGCAGACCACCCGGCTCACGCTGGGGCAACCCGCCGGATTCACGCTGGGGCAGACCACCCGACTGCCGCTGCGGCAGACCGCCGGGGCCCGTCTGGCCCGGTTGACGTGACGGCAGCCCGGACGGACGCGGCGGCGCGGCTGCGGTATCGGACGGAGATTCGGTGGGCCGCTGGGCCTCCGGTCGCGCCGGGGGCGCCTGCCGGTTCGCCGGGGCACCGTTCACGCCCGGCTGTCGCTGCGGCAGCCCGCCGGAGCCCGGCTGCGACGCACCTCCGGCACCCGGCTGCCGCTGCGGCAGTCCACCGGGACCGGCCGGGGTCTCGCGCGGCGGGGGCCCGCCCGCCGAGGAGTCACCCGGGGTACGCGGCGGAAGCGTCGGCGTGGCGCCGCCCGGACCGACATTGCGCTTGGGCAGATTCGCGGCGGCCAGTTTGCCGCGCTGCGGAGCGCTACCCGCGCTGGCCTGCCGGAGGCTGGTGATGCCTTCGTTCTGGGCCGTGCCGGCGGGCATCGCGTTGCCCGGCTGGCGCTGCGGCAACCCACCGGGACCCGTCGGCGCGGGACCGGCCGGGCGCTCCGGCGGCTTGGGACGCTCCACCGCGGGCAGCGGACCGCTCATACCGGGGTCGACGGTGACCACCATGTTGCCGGCCGCGGTGCGGCTGATCCCACGGGTCTGCATCGACGAACCACCGGCATTGCGCAGCGCGGCGGCCGCGGCCTCGTCCGGGGATTCTTCCTTCGTCTTCTTACCGGCGTCGGAGGGCACCAGGGGCTGGGGTCCCGATCCGGTGGCCAGCGGCAGGATCTGGGTTTCACCGGCCACGATCAGGCTCATCGGCACATGCACGGTGACAGTGACGCCGGGATCACGCGCGGTATCGAACGTCGGCCGCAGCCGCACATTGAGGCCGTGGCGTTCCGCGAGGCGGCCCACCACGAACAGGCCCATATGACGCGCGGTATCGGGGCCGGGCTCGGCGGTGCTCTCCAGGCGGCGGTTGATCTCGGCCATCTCGCTGGGCGGCATACCGATACCGCGGTCGGCGACCTCGATCAGCAGACCCTGATCGTGCGCCTGCGCGAAGGTGAACTTCACATCGGTTTCCGGCGGCGAGGCGCGCAGCGCGTTGTCGAGCAGCTCGGCGAACAGATGCGCCATATCGGAGGCGGCCGGTTCGATCAGCGCACCACGCGGGGTAGCACCCAGCTTGACGCGTTCGTAGTCCTCGACCTCGGAGATCGCGGCGCGGAGTACGTCGGCGATCTCGACGGGGGCGGATTTGGCACGGCGCTGTTTGGTACCGGCCAGAATCAGCAGGTTGTCGCCGTTACGGCGCATACGCGCGGCGAGGTGGTCCAGCCGGAAGAGGTTCTCCAGCAGGCGCGGATCCTTCTCGTCGTACTCCATCGCCTCGATGAGGCTGAGCTGATGGTCGACGAGCGATTTACTGCGCCGCGCCAGGGTCTCGAACATATCGTTGACCTGGGAACGCATCTGAGCCTGATCACTGGCCAGGCGGAGGGCCTGACCGTGGATATCGTCGATGGCGCGGGCCAGCTGGCCGATCTCCTCCTCGGAGCGGATCGGCATCGGCTCCAGCGGCACCTCTTCGGGCGAGGCGCCGGTCCGCAGCTGCGCGACCTCGTCGGGCAGATCGCTTTCGGCCACCCGCAGCGCGGCCAGGCGCAGCCGGTGCAGCGGCACGATCATCGACCGCGCCACGAAGACCGCCAGCAGCAGCGCCGCGAGGATCGTCAGCAGCACGACGATCGAATAGACGACGGCGTCGGACAGGGCCTTGTCGGCCAGTCCCCGCACTCCGTCGTCGATCGCGGTGGTGGCCTCACCGATCAGTTTGTCGGTGGTGGCGGTGCTGTCCAGCAGCGACTGCCGGGCCTCGCCCAGCGGCAGCCGGCCCGCCTGCGCCTCCGGGGTCTGCAGCAGACCCGAGCGGTAGTCGATGCCCTGGCGCAGCACCGTGATGTCCGGGTCCTCGCCGTTGTAGCGCTGGCTCAGGATGTTCAGCTGCTGACGCTCGGTATTGGTCGCCGTGAGGTAGGCCTGCTCGCCGGATTCCTGGTTGCGCAGCAATTCGGCCGCCGCGGTGATCTCACCGACCATGGTGGCCCGCAGGTTCAGCGCGTCCGCCAGACGCAACTTGTCCGGGTCGATGGACGAATCACTGACCTCGCCCAGAATGGATTCCACCGCGCGGACACCGGCGTTACGGGCCGAGTCCAGTACGGCCACGGCCTCGTTCGGCGGCAGGTTCGACGGTGCGGTACCACCGGCCCGCACCCCCTTGGCCTGATCGATCATCTCCGACAGCGCCTGGTGGGCCGCGGGTACGTCGTCCAGCTCGCCGAGGGCCGACTCGGCCGCGGCGATCGTGCTGTCCAGAGTGGTGAGGTTGTCGTCGGTGACCAGCGACCGGCCCGGGGCGATGGAGATGGCCTGGGAGCCGGCGACCGTCGAGGTGGCCGAGCTGAGGTCGATGACGGCGGGTACGAGGCTGACGTTGTCGGAGGCCGAGCCCAGCCGGTTCGCCTCGCCCCACTCCGCCGATATCCTGGACACGCCGAGCCCGACCGCAACCGCCAACGGCACGGCCAGCACGGCCGTAACCTTCCAGCGAAGGTCCCAGTTACTCAGCGCCCAGCGCTTCGTGCCGGACCTAGCGGCGTCACGCATTCCCACTCACTTTCCAACCTGGCCCCAGCCATGCACCATCAGCGAAACTCCACACTCGCATAGTGGCTCGACGGGTGGAGCTGCCCGTGGGTCGCGGCTGGCCGAGAAATTGCGTCTACGACGGACCGAATTTGTGTCATCAGATTCTAACGGATCAATAACTTCTTGGTGTACTCAGCCCGGGTTCTCGCACATTGACCAGCCGGTTACAGGCATAAGCCATGGTCGCGACACCCGCCTGGGGGTCGCGTGAAGTCTGCCACAATCGTGCTGATCTATCGAGGCGGGGATTGCGGCGAGCTAGGGAGCACGGGTGAACGCGAGGAACGAGTATCGACCGGTCTATCAGACCAGCCTGGTCGATCCGGCCGAGTTCTGGTCCCGCGCGGCGTCCGCCATCGACTGGGATATACCCCCCGAGAAGGCGATCGACACCGATCGCAAGTCATCGCGCTGGTTTCCCGACGCCCGGCTCAATACCTGCTACAACGCGCTGGACCGGCATGTGGCGGCCGGACTGGCCGGGCAACCGGCCTTGATCTACGAATCCGCGATGACCGCCGGCAGCCGGACCTACACCTATGCCGAATTGCTCGACGAGGTCGCGCGGTGCGCGGGGGCGATGCGAGATCTCGGCGTGACCGTCGGTGACCGGGTGGTGATCTACCTGCCGATGATTCCCGAGGCGGTGGTCGCCATGCTGGCCTGCGCCCGCATCGGAGCGGTGCATTCGGTGGTGTTCGGCGGTTTCGCGGCGCCCGAGCTGGCCGCTCGCATCGACGACGCCGAACCGGTGCTGATCGTGACCGCCTCCGGCGGGCTGGAACCCGGTCGCACGATCGAATACCCGCCGATCGTGGCGCGGGCACTCGAACTCACCGAGACCACGGCCCCTCGCGCCGTCCTGGTGAAACACCGCGCCGAATTCGCCGCGGCCCAACCGGAACCCACCGCCGGCGCGACCGTACGCTGGGCGGACTGGGATCGGGCGATGGCCCGCGCCGACGACGCCGCACCCGTCTCCGTCGCGGCCACCGATCCGCTGTACGTGCTCTACACCTCGGGCACCACGGGTAAACCGAAAGGCGTGGTCCGCGACAACGGCGGGCACGCGGTCGCGCTGGCCTGGTCCATGCGCAACATCTACGACATCGGCCCGGGCCGGATCATCTGGGCGGCCTCCGATGTGGGCTGGGTGGTCGGCCACTCCTATATCGTCTACGCGCCACTGCTCGCGGGTGCGACAACCCTGCTCTACGAGGGCAAACCGGTCGGCACCCCGGACGCGGGGGCGTTCTGGCGGATAGTCGCGAAGCATCAGGTGAACGCCCTGTTCACCGCACCCACGGCCTTGCGGGCGATCCGCCGTGCCGACCCTTCGGCGACCATGGCGCGCGACCACGATCTCACCTCGCTGCGCGCCCTGTTCTGCGCCGGCGAACGGCTCGATCCGGCCACCTACCACTGGGCCGCGGAAACCCTGCTGAACGGCAGGGACGACTGCCCCGTGGTCGACCATTGGTGGCAGACCGAGACCGGCTGGCCCATCTGCGCCAACCCCCTCGGCCTGCAGCGGCTGCCGATCAAACCCGGGTCGGCGTCGGTGCCGGTGCCGGGCTATCGGCTGCGGGTACTGGATTCCTCCGGCAACCCGGTGGCGGCGGGCACCGAGGGCACCATCGTGATCGGGCTACCCCTGCCGCCCGGCGCGCTCACCGGGCTGTGGCATGACGAAGAACGGTACAAACGTTCCTATCTCTCGGCCTACCCCGGCCATTTCCTCACCGGCGATTCCGGCTATTTCGACGAGGACGGTTACCTTTTCGTCCTCGGACGCAGCGACGACGTGATCAATATGGCCGGCCACCGCCTTTCCGCGGGCAGTATCGAAGCCGCCGTCGCCGGCCACGAAGCCGTCGCGGAATGCGCCGTGATCGGACTTCCCGATGAACTCAAAGGACAACGTCCCATCGCTTACGTCGTACTCAAATCCGACGCAGTGATCGATATCGAAACTCTGCGTGAGGAATTGAGCGAACGGGTCCGTACTCAGATCGGCCCGATCGCCGGACTACACGACGCGGTGGTCGTCCCCGCCCTGCCCAAGACCCGCTCCGGCAAGATTCTGAGAAAGACCCTCCGGCAGATGACAGCGGGCGAAAACTTCGAAACTCCCTCCACCATCGAGGATCCCACCGTCCTCGACCAACTGGCCCGGATCGTCCGGCACCCGCAAAACACAAACTCCTCTTAAGAAATCTTCAGAGATCGGCCAACACCGCCCAATACGGTCTGAGATGTCCGCGAGCCGGCACCCGGCTCGACACGACACCGTAGGAGGCAGTAACACCCATGGCACTCTCCACGACCCGCAAGCGCGGCACCTTCGGCCTCACCGCCCTCGCCCTCGGCGCGGCGGCCACGGCATTCATCGCCCCCGCCGTCGCCTCGGCGGGCCCACTGGAAATGGCCGAGCCCCTGCTGACCAGCGAATGCTCCTTCGCCCAGGTCGACGCCGCCCTCCACGACCAGGCTCCGGAACTCGCGGCCATGCTGGACAACAACCCCGACCTCAAGTCCCAGCTGCAGACGAAGTTCGACCAGCCCGTCGAACAGCGCCGCGCCGAACTCCAGCAGTACATAGAGCAGAACCCCCAGGCCGCCCAGCAGGCCCAGAACGACCCCCGCGCCCAGCAGTTGCAGGCCACCCTCCAGGGCGTAGCGGACACCTGCCAGAACTACTGAGGACTCGGCGCGCACCCGAAAAATAGCGCGCACCCGAAAATTGGTGCGCACCCGCCGTCAAGGGTTCGGCTGTAATTTTGGAGCGGCTCCGCCGCTCGAGGTTCGGCCCCCTGAGCGTCGGCTTTCCGCCCTCGAGACTCGCGGCTGCGCCGCCTCGCTTCGAGGGCGGAAA
>NZ_JBSFRU010000134.1:0-15651 GCF_053589395.1 Nocardia sp. NPDC003345 | reverse complement strand
GCGGTCCGCCGCTCTTCCGGTCTCGCCTCACCGGACATCGCGTTCGGCGCGCGTAGGGTCCGGCCCATGGCGACTGTCGCTCAGCACCTGATCTCCGCCCTGCGGATCAGCGGTGTCCGCCGGGTCTACGGCCTGCCCGGTGACAGCCTCAACGGGTTCACCGACGCGATTCGGCGATCCGGCGACATCAGCTGGGAGCACGTCCGCCACGAGGAGGCCGCCGCTTTCGCCGCGAGCGCCGAGGCGGCGTTGACCGGCCGGCTCGCGGTATGCGCCGGGAGTTGCGGGCCGGGCAATCTCCATCTCGTGAACGGTCTCTTCGACGCACAACGGACGCGGGTCCCGGTGCTGGCCGTCGCCGCGCATATACCGATCGCCGAGATCGGGTCGGGATACTTCCAGGAGACCCATCCCGAGCAGCTGTTCCGCGAATGCAGCGTGTACTGCGAGCTGGTCTCCGACGCGGAATCCGCGCCCCGCGTGGTGCAGATGGCGATGCGGGCGGCGGTCGAGGACTGCGGTGTCGCGGTGGTGGTGATCCCCGGCGAGGTATTCCAGAGCCGCCTGGCGGGCGGGCGGTGGAGCGGTAAACCGGTGCTGCCGACCCGGTCGGTGCGGCGTCCGGACGACGCCACGCTGCGCGAGGCCGCCGATATCCTGAATGCCGGTTCCCGGGTGACCGTTCTCGGCGGGGCCGGGACGGCCGGCGCCCACGCTCAGGTCATGGCGCTGGCCGGCACCCTGCAGTCGCCGATCGTGCACGCGTTCCGCGGCAAGGAACATCTGGAGTACGACAATCCCTACGACGTGGGGATGACGGGCCTGCTCGGCTACGCATCCGGCTACAAGGCGATCAAGGAAGCCGACGTGCTCCTGATGCTGGGCACCGATTTTCCGTACACCCAGTTCTATCCCGAGGATGCGAAGATCATCCAGCTCGATATCCGGGGCCGCCATCTCGGCCGGCGCACGCCGATAGATCTGGGCATGGTCGGTAGTGTGCGCGACACCGTCGACGCGCTGCTGCCCATGCTGACGCGTAAAACCGACAAAACGCATCTGGACCGGTCGCTGCGCCACTACCGGCGCACCCGTACCGCATTGGACGCGCTGGCGGTCAACGACCGGGATCGCACGCCGATCCGGCCGGAATACGTAGCCGGCGTGACGGATCGGCTGGCCGACGACGACGCGGTGTTCACCTTCGATGTCGGATCTCCGACGATCTGGGCCGCTCGCTACCTGACCATGAACGGCCGGCGCCGGCTGACCGGCTCGTTCACCCACGGCACCATGGCCTGCGCGCTGCCGCACGCGATCGGCGCGCAAACCGCCTATCCGGGGCGCCAGGTGATCGCGCTGGCCGGGGACGGGGGCCTGACGATGCTGTTCGGTGAATTGATCACCCTGCTGCAGAACGATCTGCCGGTCAAGGTCATCGTGTTCAACAATTCGTCACTGAATTTCGTCGAACTGGAGATGAAGGCGGCCGGGGTGGTGAACTTCGGTACCGGCCTGGACAACCCCGACTTCGGCGCGGTCGCCCGGGCGATGGGTCTCTGGGGCCGGCGCGTGGAGAAGCCCGGCGATCTCGAGAACGCCGTCGCGGAAGCCCTGGCGCACGACGGTCCCGCGCTCGTCGATGTGGTCGCGTCCCGGCAGGAACTGACGATTCCGCCCGCCGTCACGGCCGAACAGGCCAAGGGTTTCGGCCTCTACGCCATCCGCACCATCCTCGCGGGCCGCGGCGAGGAACTTCTGGACCTGGTCACCACCAATGTCGCCCGGCGAATCCTGGACTAGCGGGCTATTTCGCGTCGCCGTAGGACTCGACCACCGCGGTGGTGAAGGGAAACCGCACCGGTGTGGGCCCGAACGCGTGGCGGCCCGCGGTATCGGCGGCGGCCGTGATCATCTCGGTGACCGCTACCGACTCTTCGGCCGGGCAGTGCACGATCACCTCGTCGTGCTGGAAGAAGACCAGTTCGGCGCGCAGGCCGGCGCGGCCCATCGCATGCCGCAGACCCGCGAGGACCAGCAGCGCCCAGTCGGCGGCGCTGCCCTGCACCACGAAGTTACGGGTGAAACGGCCCCGGGCGCGCGCCGCCGCGGATCCGCCGTACCCGCCGGACTCCTCCCGGACCGGTTCCGCCTCGTCCGCCGCGGCGACCGAAACCGGTGGGCACGTCCGCCCCAGCCAGGTGCGCACCAGCCGCCCCTCCTCCCCGGCACGCGCGGCGGCGTCGACATAGGCCACCGCGGCCGGATACCGGCGGCGCAGCGCCGCCAGATGGGTCAGCGCGTCGCCGGAGGTCTGACCGTAGACGGCGCCCAATAGCGCGAGTTTGGCCTGCGCCCGGTCGCCGCCGAAACCGCGGTGCGCCAGATCCGCGTAGAGGTCCGCGCCCCGGCCCGCCACCTCCATCAGGCCCGGGTCACGCGAGACGGCGGCGAGTATCCGCGGTTCCATCTGGTCGGCGTCGGCGACGACCAGGCACCAGCCCGGATCGGCACGGATGGCCCGGCGCACCACCTTCGGGATCTGCAGCGCGCCACCACCGTTGGTGGTCCACCGACCGGAAACGGTACCGCCCGGCAGGAACTCGGGACGGAAACGGCCGCCGTGGACCCACTGTTCGAGCCAGGACCAGCCGTAGGCGGTGTACAGGCGGTACAGCGATTTGTAGGCGAGCAGCGGTGCCACCGCGGGGTGCTCGATCCGCTGGAGTTCCCATTTCCGGGTGGAGGACAGCTCGATCCCGGCGCGGGCGAACGCCTTGACGATATCGCCGGGCAGATCCGGACGCACCCGCGCGCCGAAGGCCCGCGACACCTCATCGGCCAGTTCCGCCATCCGGCGCGGTTGCGACCCTCCCGGAAAGCGCTCCCCCAGCATCGAATCGAGTAGTTCACGGTGCACATCGGCACGCCACGGTATCCCGAACCGCGACATCTCCACCGCGACCAGCATGCCCGCCGATTCGGCGGCGAGCAGCAGCCGCATCCGGTCGGGATGCCCGGTGGCCGCCGTCCGGGCGAGTTGTCCCGCGTAGACCTCCAGCAGGGCCGTGAATTCATCGGTGCCCGGCGGCAACGGCACCGGACCCGATTCGAACAGCGACGGCTGGACCTCGGCCGTCCGCGGCGGGGCGTCCGGCGGTACGGGCAGATCGTGCAGCCGCGCCCAGGCCGCGGCCAGTGAGCGGGGCTGACCGGACTGCCCCTCCTCGTACCCGATCAGCAGAGCTTCCGCGGCCTGCACGTCGTAGCACCGTTCGACCCGTACTCCGGCCGCCAGCAGCGGCCGGTATATCTCGGCCGTCGACCGCCACACCCACCGCTCGACCTCGGGACGGGAGCGCACCGCCTCGGCGAGCGACGGCTCGTGGAGCACCGGCCCGGGCCGCCCGTCCGGGCCGAGCGCACACAGATAGGCGCCACCGTCACCCGATTCCGCCACCGCCCATCTCATCCGCCAGAGTCTGGCACCGAGGTCCGACAGGGCGCGGCTGTGGCCGATCGCACCGCCGCGCGCGCCCGGATTCCGGCAAGCAGGGTGTCCAGGATCCGGTCGAACTCCGCGACGGATCCGAACCCGGCCGTCCGGGGCCCGAGCGAGGCCAGCACCGGGTACCGCGCGGTATCGATCGCGGGCGGCTCGCCGGTACTCGCCGATTCTCCGTTCAGGACCGCCAGCAGGTATCCGTGCAGGAAGCCGAACAGCAGCAGCGGGGTATCCGCCACCACCTCATCGGGCAGGCCGGCCCGGCGCATGGCGGCGACCAGCCGTTCCAGCGCGGCGAGCGCCACCGGAGAAACCTGCGGCCGGGTGGCCAGCAGTGGCGCCACCTGCGGGTGCCGGCCGACCATGGCGCGGTAGTTGTGCGCCGTCGTCCGGGCGATGTCCTCCCACTCACCGTCGATATCGGTGTCCACCTCGGCGAGAACGGCTTCGGTCACCGCGTCCAGTAGCGCCGCCTTGCCCTTGATGTGGTTGTAGATGGACATGGGGTCGACGCCGAGTTCCTCCGCGAGTCTGCGGACCCCGAATCGTTCGAGTCCGTCGCGATCGACCAGGGCGACCGCGGCGACGGCTATGCGCTCGCGGGTCAGTCCCGCCGATATGCCACGGGTGCGTCCGGCCACTCCGTCTCCTTCCCTTGCCAAACCTACGGCATAGGTTATACCGTCGCCGATATCTACACCGTAGATTTCATGGGATGTGGCGGAACACCGCGCCGCACCCCGGCCTGCCGCCGGATCCGCACCCGGCGCCCTCCGACCAGGAAGTCCGACACCGATGAACCGGCGCACATTTCTCTACGGAACCCTCCTGACCACGACCACCGCGGCCGCGAGCGGCTGCGCCGCCGGCAGCACCCCCGGGACCATCGTGACCACGCGGTCCGGAAAGGTACGCGGCCGCAACACTTCCGGGGTGCACTCCTTCCGGGGCGTGCCCTATGCCGATGCCCCGCGAGGCGTCCACCGCTACCTGCCGCCGCGGCTCGTACAACCGTGGACCGGCGTCCGCGACGCCCTCGAACTCGGCCCCACCCCGCCGCAACCGCCGACCCCGCCGCCGCTGGATTTCTTCGCTCCCCCGGTTCCGGGCGCGGAGTACCTCAACCTCAACATCTGGACTCCCGACCCGGGCCCGGCGGGTCTGCCGGTCATGGTCTGGATCCACGGTGGCGGTTTCGACACCGGAAGTTGCGGCCTCTACGACGGTCACGCCTTCGCCCGCGACGGCGTGGTCCTGGTCGCGATCAACTACCGCCTGGGTGCCGAAGGTTTCCTGGCCCTCGGCGACGGCATCGCCAATACGGCACTGCTCGATCAGATCGCGGCGCTGGAATGGGTCCGGGACAATATCGCGGCCTTCGGCGGAGACCCCGGCAACATCACCGTTTTCGGCCAGTCCGCGGGCGCGATGGCGGTCGGCACGCTCCTGGCCATGCCCCGCGCGTACGGGCTGTTCCACCGCGCGATCATGGAAAGCGGTGCGGGCAACATGTGCTACTCCGCCGATACCGCCCGTGAGATCGGGGAACGACTCGCCGCCGAACTCGGCACCGCCCCGACCCGGGATGCCTTCGCCGCGGCGGGCGTCGAACGAGTCCTCGCGGCCCAGACCGCGGTCATGGACGATCTCGCCCGTAGGCCCGACCCACTCCGCTGGGGTGGCGAACCGGGTTGCCGGGTCAACATGTGGCGCCCGGTCGTCGACGGCGCCACCTTGCCGGCCGCGCCCATCGATGCGATCACGGCGGGCGCGGGCGCCGGCATCGATGTGCTGATCGGCCACAACGCCGAGGAGGGGCGGCTGTCACTGCTGCCGTCGGGCGGCCTCGACGCGGTCGGCGAGGAAGAGCTGACCACCGCGCTGGAGCTGTACGGGTTGCCCCTCGAACAGGCGCGAACCGGCTACCGCGCCGCCTATCCCGGCACCGGGCCCGGCGGGCTGCTCGCGATCCTGCAGGGTGACTGGTACTACACCATCCCAGGACTCCGCCTCGCCGATGCGCGCGCCCGCGCCGCGGCCGCGACCTACACCTACGAGTTCGCCTGGCGCTCACCGCGGTTCGGGGGGCAACTCGGCGCATGCCATTTCCTGGAGGTCCCGTTCGTATTCGACCGGCTCCACGATCGGCGCATGCGGTGGATCACCGGTGACACACCACCGCAGGGGCTCGCCGATTTCGTACACGGCGCCTGGGTGGAGTTCGCGCGGACCGGCCGGGCGCCCTGGCCCCGCTACGACCCCGTGCTCCGGACCACCATGCGCCTCGACGAGAACCCGGTCGCGGTCGGCGACCCCTACCCGACGCGGCGCCTCTGGGAGGGAATTCCCCTGCATTGAGACGGCCGCGGCGGCACGGTCGCGATCGCTAGGGCTCTCTGCGCCCGCCCCGTCCGCCCGCCGCCGACTGCCCGAAGAAGAAGCCCAGGATCAGCAGGATCATATTCATCACGATCTCCGGAACCTCGGTATGGGTGAACATGGCGATCACCATCACCGCGCTGAACCCGACCAGCAGGATGGCGCCCAGCAGGACCGCGATGGGTTCACGGTGCAACGGTGACCAGCGCACCCGCGCGCGCCGCTCCTTCAGGCCCTGGGCCACATTGCGCAATTCCAGCTCCAGCGCGGTATCCCGCGCATCCTCGGTATCCGACGATTTCACCACCACGTCCTGCGCGCGCTGGATCTGATCGGCGACCATCTGCCGGGCCACCGGATCGTGGATCGCGGACTCGGCCACATGCCGGATCCGGGAGAGTTCGTCGCGCGCGGTCGCATTGCGCAGCCCGGCCTGCAGTTCCCGGCGAACCTCCGCCAGCCGGCGCAGCATGAACTCCTCACCGACCACATCGGTGGCCCCGCGACTGTCGGTGATGTCGAACGGCCGCCGGTTCTGCCGGGGAACGAGGTCCATCATGTTCTCGACCCGGGACAGCCACGCCGCGAAATCGTCCGGGTCGGCACCGTCGAGTGTGGGGGGAATGCCCAATTCTTCCTTGATGTTGTTCCGGATGGCTTCGCGGTTCTCCGGCGAAACATCCCTGTCTTCCCGCGACTCTCTGCGGCCCAACGGTTTTCCTCCCACACTGACCGGTGCTTGCCGGACCAGAGTACGGGCTGCGCAGCGGCATGGCGACGGGATCCGCACTCGCGCAGCAACTCCCAGGACAACCGCACCGGCGGCGGCCTGGTCACGCCCCCGTCGGGCGCACGGCGCCACGGGGCCGGCGCGAGGTCAGACCCGGGCCGATGCGCGGGCACGCACCGGGCGCAGTGTCCTGCGCAGATCGGTGCGCAGGACCGCGGCCGAGTCGAGGAGGTAGTTCTGCCGGACCTTCCACGGGTGACGATCGCCCTGACGCGGGAAATCGGCGATCGAACGCTGGACATAACCGGAGGTCAGATCCAGCAACGGCCGCTCCCCGAGTTTGCCCCGGACCTCCGGGACCACGGCCCGATGGCCCCGATCGTCCATGAAGTTCAGCACCTTGCAGACCAGCCGGGAGGTCAGATCGGCCCGCAGTGTCCACGACGAGTTGGTGTAGCCGATGCAGACGGCGAAGTTGGGCACGGTGGTCAGCATCGCGCCCTGCCATACGAACTGTTCCGGCAGAGCGACCTTCACCCCGTCCACGGACGGTTCGATTCCGCCGAAGGCGAGCAACTCCAGGCCGGTGGCCGTGACGACGATATCGGCGGGCAGTACCCGGCCCGACCGCAGCCGGACCCCCTCCGGTACGAAGCGATCGATGGTGTCGGTGACGACCTCGGCTCTCCCCTTCTTCATGGCACGGAAGAAATCGGCGTTGGGTACCGCGCACAACCGCTGGTCCCAGGGGTCGTAGCTGGGGGTGAAGTGTTCGGCGACCAGTTTCTCGTCGCCGAGTATCCGGGTAGTCACTCCGGTGAGCAGTTTTCGCGCGGCCTCCGGGCGGCGGCGGCAGTACTGGTAGAAGCCGATGGAGAACAGGATGTTCTTGGTGCGGATCACCCGATGCGCCAGGTTCGGTGGCAGCAGTGCGCGCAACCGGTCGGCGATCTTGTCGCGGCCGGGTACGGCGCTGATCCAGGTGGGGCTGCGCTGCAGCATGGTGACATGCCCGGCGTCCTCGGCCATGGCGGGTACGAGGGTCACCGCGGTGGCACCGCTGCCGATCACCACCACCCGTTTCCCGGTGTAATCGAAGTCCTCCGGCCAGAACTGTGGATGCACCACGGTGCCCGCGAAATCCTCGGCCCCCGCGAAATCCGGGGCATGGCCGTGGCCGTAGTTGTAGTAGCCGGCGCAACTGTAGAGGAAGCCGCAGGTCATCGTCGTGCGGTGCACGGCACCGGTGCTGTCACGGTGTTGGAGAGTGAGGCTCCAGCGCAGGGTCTCCGACGACCAGTCGGCGCCGAGCAGCTCGGTACGGTAGTGGATACGCCGATCGATACCGTACTCGCGCGCGGTCTCGGTGATGTAGCGGAGGATCGACGGACCGTCGGCGATGGATTTCGCCTCGCGCCACGGTTTGAACGGGTAGCCGAGGGTGAACATATCCGAGTCGGAGCGGATACCGGGATAGCGGAACAGATCCCAGGTACCGCCGAGGGCGTCGCGCGCCTCGAGAATCGCGTAGCTCTTCCCCGGGCATTCGGTCTGTAACCGGTAGGCGGCGCCGATACCGGACAATCCGGCGCCGACGATCACCACGTCGACGTGATCCGGTGTACCGACGGGATCCAGGCCATCACTCATGCCCCCATTCTGCCCAGGATCCGGGGCGTACTCTTGATTTCTCACGACATTTTTTTGATCCTGGACGACATGTCGGTTATCCGTTCCGCGGGCCTGCGCGGCTTCCGGGCCACCGTCGCCGAACTCGGCGGCGACGCCGAGGAACTGGCGGCCGCGGTGGGCCTGCCGGTCGCCGCGCTGGACACCGACGACCTGCTGGTGCCCGATCACGCCGTCGCCGCGGTGCTGGAACTGGCCGCCCACCGGCTGCGATGCCCCGACCTCGGATTACGTATCTCGGCGCGGCAGGACCTCGATATGCTCGGCCCCCTCGCACTGGCCATCCGCAATTCGCCGACACTCGCCGAGGTGATCGAGTGCACCACGCGGTATCTGTTCGTGCACGCGCCGTCGCTGCGAATCCATCTGATCCCGGACCCGTACGGCGACAACACCGTCGTCGCGCTGTGGTACGAGGTGCGGTCCGGAGACGGTCCCACCCCGGCACAGAGCACCGACCTCGGCCTCGGATTCGTGCATCGCGCGATCCAGCGGCTGGTGAACGGACGCTACGGATTGCGATCGGTGGAACTGCCGTACCACCCGGCGGCCACGACGACGGTCTACGAGCGGTTCTTCGGCGCTCCGGTGCGGGTGGCGCGGCCGGCCGCGCTGCTGCGGGTACCACGCGAACTGCAGACCCGGTCCCTGACCGGTGGCGACGCGACCTTACACGGCCTGGCGATGGCGTTCCTGGCCGCGCAGACCGCGGGCGACGGAACCGCCACCGCACCGCGGGTCCGGACTACCGTCCGCCAGCTCCTGGGTACCCTCCCGGCCGAGATCGCGACCGTTGCCGAACTGCTCGCCGTACACCCCCGGACCTTGCAGCGCAGACTCGCGGCCGAGGATACGAGTTTCGCCGCGATCCTCGACGAGGTCCGTCGTGAACGGGCGTATCACTACCTGACCACCACGGCGATGCCGCTCGCTCAGATCACCTCTCTGCTCGGCCTCGCCGAGCAGGCCACCCTCACCCGCTGCTGCCGGCGGTGGTGGAACGAAACCCCCAGCGCGCTGCGCCGGGGGTCCGGCACCGCGCCGCCCGGCGGCCGGTAGGAGTCCCGGCTGACCGCGGCCCGGCCGGGTCCGGCGTGGTGCCGGGACGGGCGGCCCGCTGCCGGTTAGCCTCGGTCGTGCCCGAATCAGCCTGCTCGTGGTGTCGCCGTATGCGCCCGCGGGACCGCGCATGACCGGTGGCGACACACGGCGATGGTGTTTCGCCGACCAGCTGGGCCCCCATTTCCTGGACCATCCGGATCAGCCGGTGCTGCTGATCGAATCCCGGGCCGTGTTCGGACGCCGCCGGTTCCATCGGCGCAAGGCCCACCTCGTGCTGTCGGCGCTGCGGCACCGCGCCGCCGAACTCGGCGATCAGGCGCTGTTCCTGCGCACCCGCACCTACCGGGAGGCGCTCGACCGGGTGCCCGGCCGGCTCACGGTATGCGCGCCGACCTCGTGGGCCGCCGACCGGTTCGTGCGGGGCCTACCGGAGGTCGAGGTCCTGCCCGCTCGTGGTTTCGCCACCGACCGCGACACCTTCGAAGAATGGGCACGCCCCCGGTCGGGGCTGCTGCTGGAAACCTTCTACCGCGACGCGCGACGCAGATTCGATCTGCTGATGGACGGCTCGGGCCCCGCCGGGTCGCGCTGGAATCTCGATACCGAGAACCGGGAACCGCCACCGGCGTCCCCCCGCCTCGGCGTAGCGCAACCGTGGTGGCCCACCGAGGACGAGATCGATGAACAGGTGCGCGCCGATCTGGACCGCTGGGAACGCGACGGCCACGTCTCGTTCGTCGGTCGCGACGGGCCGCGGGAGTTCGCGGTCACCCGCGCCGAGGCGGAGCGGGCGCTACGGCATTTCCTGCGCGACCGGCTGCCACATTTCGGCCCGTACGAGGACGCCATGCTGGCCGGGGATCCGTGGATGGCGCACAGTCTGCTCTCGGCCCCGATGAATCTGGGGCTGCTGGATCCACTGGAATGCGCGTACGCCGCCGAAGACGCCTACCGCGCGGGGCGCGTGCCGCTCGCCGGAGCGGAGGGTTATATCCGGCAGCTGATCGGCTGGCGTGATTACATCTGGCACTGCTACTGGCATTTCGGCCGGCAGTACCGCCACCGCAACGAATTCGCCGCCCGTCGCCCCCTGCCGGAGTGGTTCGCCGAACTGGACGCCGACGCGGTGGAGGCGCATTGTCTGCGCGATGTGCTGGCCGATGTCCGCGATCACGGCTGGGTCCATCACATTCCCCGCCTCATGGTGCTGTCGAGCTATGCCCTGCAACGGGGCTGGCGACCCGGCGCCGTCGCGGACTGGTTCCATCGCTGCTTCGTGGACGGCTACGAATGGGTGATGGCCGGCAATGTGCTCGGGATGTCACAGCACGCCGACGGCGGGCTGCTGGCCACCAAGCCCTATACCTCCGGCGGCGCGTATATCGACCGCATGAGCGATTACTGCGCCGGCTGCCGGTATCGGCCGGATCACCGGGTGGGCACGGACGCCTGCCCCTTCACCGCCGGCTACTGGTACTTCCTGTCACGTAACGAACAGTCATTGTCCGGCAACCGGCGGATGTCTCGGCCCCTGGCCGGTTTGCGCCGGTTGACCGATCTGGACGAACTCGTCGTGCAGCAGCGGGAACTCGGCGACGCCCCACCTTGAGCTCCTATGCCTGTCCCCTGGGCCGCGCGCCCCGGCCGAAGGTGATATCGGCGTGTTCGGGGTCCCAGCGATTGCGGAACACCACCTCGGTCACCGGGCGCCGGCGCACCGATCCGTGCCGGCCGCGCGGCCGGCCGATGACGATATGCCCGGCCAGGAACCATTCGTCGGGGATACCCACCGATTCGCGCAGTACCTTTTCGCCGCCATAGGACGCCCAGCTGGTCGGACAGGCGCCCAATCCCTGCGCCCGCGCCGCGAGGTAGAAATTCTGCAGCGCCGGATAGATCGAACCGCCCTGCAGGAACTCGGAGGAGAAATCGTTCTTGAACGCGGTGAAGAGCACCGAGGTGTGATCGCCGGCCCGGTCGTGCAGCTCGTAGGTGGCACGGTTGTTCCGCGCGGCACGGCTGTGATCGTCGGCGGCGGGCCTGGTCATACCGTAGATCGATTCGATCGACCGCAGCGCGATCCGGGCGGCCTCGGCCACCGCGGCCCGCTGTTCGGGCGCGTCGAGCACGATGAATCGCCACAGCTGCGCGTTGGCGCCGTTCGGGGCCCACGTCGCGGCCTGCAGGCAGCGCTCGAGCGTGGCGGCGTCGACCGGCTCGTCGGTGAAGCGGCGAATCGACCGCGCGGTGGACAGCACTTCCCAGAAATCGTCACTCGGAGCGGACATTCCACCGGTGTACTCGACCCGCCCCGAGATGTCGAGAGGCTACGCCCGCCCGTATCACGCGCAGCCGCTCCCTGCTCGGCCGTTCACCCCGCGGTACGGATCTGGGTGAGGAATTCGGCATTGGTACGGTGCTGGCGCAGACCGGTCAGGAGCAGTTCGAGGGCCTGCTGGGGTTCGCGGCCCGCCAGGGTCTTCCGGAGCGAGCGCACGGCGGCCAGTTCGTCCGGCGACAGCAGCAATTCCTCCTTGCGGGTGCTCGACCGGTCGATGTCGACCGCGGGGAACAGCCGGTGGTCGGCCAGCCGGCGGTCGAGTTTCAGCTCGGCGTTACCGGTGCCCTTGTACTCCTCGAAGATGACGGTGTCGGCGAGCGAACCGGTCTCGACCAGGGCGGTGGCGATCACCGTGAGCGAGCCGCCGTGCTCGATATTGCGGGCGGCGCCGAGGAATTTCTTGGGTGGGGCCAGCGCGGCGGCGTCCACCCCGCCGGAGAGGATCCGGCCCGACCCCGCGGCGGCCGTGTTGTAGGCGCGGGCCAGCCGGGTCAGCGAGTCCAGGAGCACGACCACGTCCCGGCCCGACTCGACGAGCCGTTTGGCGCGTTCGATGGCCATTTCCGCTACCGCGATATGTTCCCGGGCGGGTTGGTCGAAGGTCGCGGCCGCGATCTCGGCAGGTACCGCGCGGGACAGATCGGTCACTTCCTCCGGGCGTTCCCCGACGAGGACGAGCATCAGCAGGCATTCGGGATGGTTCTTGGCGATACCGTGGGCGATGGACCGCAGCACCGAGGTCTTGCCCGCCTTGGGTGGCGCGACCACCAGCGCACGCTGACCTTTGCCGATCGGCATCACGAGGTCGGCGATCCGGGTGGACAGCTCGTGGGGTTCGGTTTCGAGCACGAGACGGTCCTGTGGGTAGAGCGGGACCAGGTCGGCGAAACGCGGCCGGGACGGCGAGTTACCGGCCGGGACACCGTTGACGGTGTCGATTCCGGTCAGCGATACGGGACCGCCGCCGGCCCGTCCGGGAGCGGCTGTGCCGGTGAGGGTGTCGCCGCGGCGCAGACCGTACCGGCGGACCAGGCCCGGCGGTACGCGGGCATCATGTGGTCCGGGTAGGTAGCCGTCGGCCCGCATCGTGGCGCGATCTCCGGCGATATCGAGGATGCCGGAGACCGGTGCCGCCGAGGCGGCGGTGGTCGCGGCGTCCGTGACGTGGACAGGGTTGTTCTGCATGGGTCCTCCTCGGGAGGAATAGGTGGGGATTCGGCGGCCGAGGCGGCGGCCGACAGGTATACATCCGCCGGGGCGCGGGAGTCCGAGCGATCGGAGCCCGGCCCGGCCGAAGGTGTTCGGATCACCGGCGGAGACCGCCGGGGTGAACGATGATCCTTGTGGGAGGGAACTGTCACCTACATCCACAAGATGAAGACGCCGTCAACCATAGCGCCGCTCCTGACAACATGCAACAGGCGACGATTGTTCCCCCGGATGTCGTAGCGTTTCGGTATGCAGGCCGATTCACCGCCCGGGCGACCCGCCGGGACACGTCTGACATCGTTCGTCAACGACGATCTCACCTTCCGGGTGATCGACGAGGGCCCGCTCGACGGCCCGCCGATCGTGCTGTTGCACGGGTTCCCGCAGACGTCCGCGCAGTGGGCGCGCCTCACCCCGTTCCTGCACGAACGCGGCTACCGCACCCTCGCGCCCGATCAGCGCGGGTACTCCCCCGGCGCGCGGCCCCGGGGACGCTACGCCTACCGCGTCGGCGCCCTGGCCGGCGATATCGCGGCGCTGATCAACGAACTCGGTGGCGGACCCGTACATCTCGTGGGCCACGACTGGGGATCGATCGTCGCCTGGGCCACCGCGGCGCGGCACCCGGAGCTGGTGCGCACGCTCACCTCGGTATCGGTTCCGCATCCGATGGCGTTCGCCCGGTCACTGCTACGGAGCAGCCAGGCGTTCCGCACCTGCTATATGGCGCTGTTCCAGCTGCCGTGGCTGCCCGAGGTAGTGCTCTCCGCCGCCTTCCGCGCGGCCGGCCGGACCGGTGACACCGCCCTGCGGCGCCGGGCGGCGGCCGTCTCCGGACTCGACGACGCCCAGTTCGACCGGGTGCGCCGCGATATCGTCGACGGCGGGGCTCTGCACTACGCCCTGAACTGGTACCGGGCGATGCCGATCGTGGACCGGCGGCAGGCGGGGCGCAAGATCACCGCTCCCACCACCCATGTCTCGAGCACCCGGGATATCTTCATCGCCCGCAAGGGCGCCGAACTCACCGCCGAATACGTCACCGGCCCGTTCGCGCACGAGATCCTGGACGCCACGCACTGGGTCCCCGAGGAGCGCCCGGCCGAACTGGCCGCGGTCATTCTCGCTCGCGCCGGCGCCGCCCGCTGAGCCGCGCCGCCGCGTGGCCGGCCGGAAACCGGCCGGGCACTGCCGCTTTCAGCACTGGTGACTATCGCGGGGCCGCGCGGGGAAGGTGCGGGCGATCAGTGCCGCGCGCAGTCCCCACAGACCTTCGGCGCGGGTGGTGTCGAGGCCGGTGCACTGCGCGATCCGTTTGAGACGATGATCGATCGTATTGGGGTGGATGTGCAGGCGCCGGGCGGTCCGCTGCCGACTCTGATCGTTGAGCAGGTACACACAGAGGGTTTCGTACAGATCGGGGCGTTCGGTGAGCGGATCGAGCTTGCGGGCCAGCGTTTCGCGGACCGCGCCCGGCCGGGTGAGCTGGTATTCGACGGCCAGCTCCTCGAACCGGTAGAGACGCGTTTTCCGCTCCGCGGCCAGTGCCCGGTGCAGGCGGACCGCGATATCCAGCATGTCGTGCAGGGTTTTCGACAACTCGGGAATATCGTCGACCGGCGAGTCGACGTGGACCGCGGTGAGCGCGGTACCCGCCGCGGCGGCGAGCAGATCCACTACCTCGGGCAACCGCTCCGGGCATTCGGCGGTAGGGGGTATCAGGATGGTGCCACCGGTCGTGCTCAGCAGGGACAGGGCCCGGGCCCCGTACTGGTCGGCGAGTACGGACTGCATGCGCCGCAGGGCGCGGCGGGCCACGATATGGGCATCGATACCGGGCGCCGACGCCGACGGATGCGACGGAATGGATACGGCCAGCAGATGATAGGACCGCTCCAGCGTGACTCCGCATTCCCGCGCCATACCGGTGGTGGCCTGGCCGGCCAGCAGCGCCGAGGTCAGGGTCTGGACCGCGTTGTGGTGCTGCCCGGCGACGGCTCGGTATTCGCGCAGGTAGGCCATGGTCACCGTGGTGGTCATCAGATCGAGCAGATCGACGGTGCGGACACCGAGTTCCACCGGGTCGGCGGTGTCTCGCGAGGTGACCATGCGTTGCGCGATCTTCGTCCCCTCGTGCAACGCGTGCAGTATCGCGTCCACCGGTATTCCCTCGCGCGCCCAGTGCACCGCGGCGGATTCCAGTTGCGCGATTTCGACGTCGACGGAGCTGTCGCGTCCGTTGAGGATCGTCGCGGCCAAGGTGAGACAGCCGGCGGTGACAGCGGTGATATCTCCGCTCAGCGCATCGTCGGGCAGCGTCCGGCACGGTGCGACGGTGCGGGTGAAATGCTGCACGACCTGGACGGCCTGCGACCGGGTGGGCCGCAGTGCGGCCGCCGCCGCCCCGTCGCCTCCGGCTTTGCGGTACTCGTGCATGGACAACTCCTCTTCGAGCCCTCGGCCCGGCCGAACCAACCGGATAAAAAACTCCGGTTGGTGGCGGAAAGTCTCACGCACACCACTGCGGTGGTCAAGGGCCGCTTCGCGGAATTCCACGGCGGCCCGCGGGGTGGATCCGGGCACGCGAGGTCCGGGTGCGGCCGCGCGAATCTCCAGCTACGATTCGCCGGCGATTCGAACGACGCGACGGTTCGGTAGTTGTCACAGTGGAACCGCGCCCCCGTTGGGCATTGTGAAATCCCGGGCCACGAAACCGGATTCGGCACCCACCCGGAG
>NZ_JBSFRU010000133.1:0-15691 GCF_053589395.1 Nocardia sp. NPDC003345 | reverse complement strand
CTGGCCCTGGTTGCCGCCTTGGCCTTCGTTGCCGCCTTGGCCCTGGTTGCCGCCTTGGCCCTGGTTGCCGCCTTGGCCCTGGTTGCCGCCTTGGCCCTGGTTGCCGCCTTGGCCCTGGTTGCCGCCTTGGCCTTCGTTGCCGCCTTGGCCCTGGTTGCCTCCCTGGCCCTCGTTGCCCCCCTGGCCCTGATTCTCCTCTTGGCCGTCCTCGAAGCCCTGCTGATAGCCGTCGTCGTAGCCGTCCTGGTAGGCCACATCCTCGGGGCTGTTGTTTCCGCCCTGATTGTTGTTGTTCCCGTTGTTGTTGTTATTGCCGTTGTTGTTGCCCGGATCGTTGTTTCCGGGATCGTCGTTGTTGCCCGGCGGTGGCGGTTTCGGTTCGGCGATCGGCCCCTCGATCACCGGCATCTCGCGGAGGGTGTTGCGCATGCCCTCCGCGTAGTGCTTCTCCCACTCCTCGCGATACCGCTGCAGGACGGCCTGCTCCACCGACACGCTGTCGAAGGTGAAGTCCTCCTTCGGCATCGACATCTGGGTGCGGTTCATCCAGTCGGCGCTGTAGTGCATGTTCTCGCTCAGCGAGAACATGGAGTTCCACAGCGGGGCGATCGCGTCGATGTAGTTCCTGGTGGCCGTGCGCGCCTTGTCCGCTGCCTGTCCGAGCCATTTGTTCTGGATGCTCTCGATGGCGGTTTCGAACTTCTCCAGTTCGGCCTTCGTGATCCCCGCGAGTTGCCACCATCGCCGGGATATCCCGGCGAGCACGAAGACGCCCCACGGCAGATTGTCGGCGAGGCCCCGGAAATGCGTGAACCCCAGAGCTGCGCTGTTCTCCAGGCCGACGACATCCGGCGATATGGATTCCTGGCGGCCGAGATAGTTCTGCAACTCGTTGGGTAGCCCCGCCGCGGGTGTGAGCAGGAAGTCGTCCTGTGTCCCGGGCCGGCCCGCATCGGTGGATGTGCCGTCGGGGTAGTGGTTGCGGACGTAGTCGTCCCAGCGGGTGCCGCCGGTGAACAGACTCGGTATCTCCGAGGTCGCCGTGACCGGGACATGGAAGTTCGCGAGCTTGTCGAGGGCGACGTTGTCGAGTTCGGCCGCGTTCTGTTCCTCGGTCCGGCGGTAGTAGAGCCCGGCCTGCACGAACGCGTTCGCCATCTCGGTGCCGATATTGGCGTGATCCTGCAGGACCGTGGACAACCGGTCGGCCCGCTTGTTGTAGATCTCGGCGAGTTTCTGACCCGAGGTCAGGATGCCGCCGGTGAAGTTGCCCAGTTCGTCCATATAGAAATCGTCGATCGCGGCGCGCATGGCCAGCATCTGATCGACCATCCGTTTCGCCGCCTCCGCGCCGGTCACCGCCGCCGCCGGGTCGAAATACAGCAGGTCCTGAGACGCGTCCTGTTTCAGACCGGCCCAGGTGCCCGGCTCTTGAACCATCGGAACTGACCTTCCCTCGGCGACCGGCCGCGCGGTACGCCTGCCAGGATAACCCCCACGGGCGCGCCGAACACGCCTTCGGATTACATCGCAGCACATTTAACTTCCTATGGCGCACAAGTAAATTCGTCGGGATTTCGCCATTGCGGTACCGGTCCCGGGCGTAGTGGCGGCGGCCGGGACGGCCCGGGTTCGACTCGCACTGACCCAAACGGTTCAGACTTCGCCGCCGCGTCCGCACCATGGCTGGCAGCCCAATCACGTTAAGGATCGATGCCATGCCAGGACGCCTGAAGTCACCAGCGCACCGCCGGTCGCTCGGATCGGTGGGGGCGGTGCTGCTCGCCGCCGTCATGTCGCTGGTGTGCGCCTGCGGTACGGGCGGGCAGGCGGCCGAAACCGCCGACGGCCGCACGATCGTGCGGTACCAGGGCTGGTCCGGGGACGTGTTGTTCCACGAACTGGCCGCGGACCTGGGCTACTTCGAGAAGATCCAGCTGGAATGGGTCGGCGACACCACCAGCGGCCCGCAGGACATCCAGTCCGCCGCCACCGGCGAAACGGAGGTGGGTTCGGCCTTCAACGGCGCGGTGGTCAAACTCAACGCGGCCGGGGCGCCCATCACCTCGGTGCTCAGCTCCTACGGGGCGGACGAGGGCGATTACACCGGCTACTACGTTCTCGACGGCAGCCCGATTCGCACCGCGCGCGACCTCATCGGCAAGAAGGTCGGGATGAACACCCTGGGCGCGCACCACGAATTCCTCACCCGGGAATGGCTCGCCCAGCAAGGTCTCACCGCCGAGGAGATCAAGACCGTCCAGCTGATCGTGGTCCCGCCGGTCAACACCGAACAGGCCCTGCGCGAGGGCCAGATCGATGTGGCCACCCTCGGCAGCGTGCAGCGGGAGGTCGCGCTCGAACGGGGTGGTATCCGGGCCCTGTTCACCGACCGCGATCTATTCGGCGCCTTCAGCTACGGCACCTACGTGATGCGTGACGATTTCATCGCCGCCAACCCGGACGCGGTGCGAGATTTCGTGCAGGGCACGGCGCGGGCCGTCCGCTGGACGCAGACCCATCCGCGTGACGAGGTGGTCGGCCGCTTCCTCGACATCATCCATAAGCGTGGTCGCGCCGAGAGCGATAAGGCGATCCGCTACTGGCGCAGTTCCGGCGTCCCGGTACCGGGCGCGGTGATCGCCGAACGCGAATTGCAGATCTGGATCGACTGGCTCGTGCGCAACGGCGAACTCGAGGACGGCGAACTGACGGCCGCCGATCTCTACACCAACGAATACAACCCGTACGCCAACGGGACCTATCCCGCCGAGAGCGGACCCGACGGACAAGCACTGGCTGGTGAGAAATGAGCAATACACCCAAACTCCGCCTGGCACAGGTGACCAAGCAGTTCCCGATCCGGGGGCAGGAAGCCGACCTCACCGCGATCGAGGACATCACCCTGGATCTCGCCGCCGGCGAGTTCCTGGTGCTGGTGGGGCCCAGCGGTTGCGGGAAGTCCACGTTGCTCGACCTGCTCGGCGGACTCTCCACACCGACGTCGGGCCAGATCCTGCTCGACGGTGCACCGATCACGGGTCCGGGCCTGGACCGGGGCATCGTCTTCCAGCAGTACGCCCTGCTACCGTGGCGCACCGCGCGCCGCAATATCGAATTCGGCCTGGAGGCCAAGGGCGTGCCGCGCGCCGAACGCCGGGGCCGTGCCGAGCATTATCTCGAGCTCGTCGGGCTGGCCGGATTCGCCGACCGCTATCCGCACGAATTGTCCGGCGGTATGAAACAGCGGGTCGCCATCGCCCGCAGTCTCGCCTTCGACCCCGAAGTCCTGCTGATGGACGAGCCGTTCGCGGCGCTGGACGCCCAGACCCGGGAATCACTACAGGACGAACTGCTACGTATCTGGGAGCGCACCGGTAAGACGATCCTGTTCATCACCCACGGCATCGACGAGGCGATCTACCTCGGTCAGCGGGTGGCGGTGCTCACCTCGCGTCCCGGCCGGGTGAAAACGGTGGTCGATGTCGATATCGACCGCACCGCCGAGGATGTGCGGTCCAGCGCCGGTTTCCGCGATCTGCGGCACCGGATCTGGTCGCTGTTGCACGACGAGGTGGAGCGGGCCCGGTCGCTCGAACTCGCCGATATCTCCACCACCGAAGAGGTTCAGCATGTCTAGCGCGCTCGCCACCGGCACCCTCGATCACGCCCCCGCGGCCACCGCGCCACCTGCCACTGCCCGGCCCCGGGAGACCGTACCCGGGCCGGCCCGGCGGCTGGGCCACCGCGCGGGCGGTCTGGTCTGGCGGGTGGCCAAACCCTCGTTCGCCATCCTGGCCTTCCTGGCGCTGTGGGAGGCCGCGCCGCGGGCCGGGCTGGTGGACAAGGTGTTCCTGCCGCCCTTCACCGAGGTCGCCCGGACCTTCTTCGAACTGGTGGGCAACGGCCAACTGTGGGAGCACGTGTCCACGAGCCTGTCGCGGGCGCTCACCGGGTTCGTGATCGCCGCGGCGTTCGCGGTACCGCTCGGTGTCGCCATTGCCTGGTACCGGCCGGTGGCCGACTTCCTCAATCCGGTGCTCGAACTGTTCCGCAATACCGCCGCACTGGCGTTGCTCCCGGTATTCGTGCTGATCCTGGGAATCGGAGAGACCTCGAAGGTCGCGCTGGTGATCTACGCGTGCACCTTCCCGATTCTGCTGAACACCATCTCCGGGGTGCGCACGGTTGATCCGTTGCTCATCAAATCGGCGCGGTCACTGGGCTTCTCCCAGATCGCGCTGGTGTACAAGGTGGTTCTTCCCGCTGCCGTGCCGACGATCTTCACCGGACTCCGGATGGCCGCGGCCTCCTCGATCCTGGTTCTGATCGCCGCCGAAATGGTCGGCGCCAAGGCCGGTCTCGGCTATCTGATCACCGCTGCCCAGCTGAATTTCCAGATCCCCGACATGTACGCCGGGATCATCGCGATCGCGCTGGTCGGCCTGGTTTTCAACGCAGTTCTCGTATTCGTGGAACGCCGGCTGTCGCGCTGGCGTGTGGCTCTCTAGACAGGTACCGATGACTCGCCAACTACATCTCAACGCATTCCTCATGGGTGTCGGTCACCATGAGGCGGCCTGGCGGCATCCGCGTACCCGCGCGCACGATGTGCTGTCGGTGGCGCATTTCCAGGAACTCGCGCGGATCGCCGAACGCGGCACCCTGGATTCGGTGTTCTTCGCCGACGGGCTCGCGGTGGGCCCGCGGATCGCGCACAATACGCAGGCGGTTTTCGAGCCGGTCACCCTGCTCACGGCCATGGCGGTGGTCACCGAGCGGATCGGGCTCATCGCCACCGCGTCGACCGGCTACAACGAGCCCTATACGCTCGCCCGGAAATTCGCTTCGCTGGACCGGATCAGCGGCGGCCGGGCGGGCTGGAACATCGTGACCTCCGGAACCGCCGACGAGGCCGCCAACTACGGCTACGACGAGGTCCCCGACCATGCCGGCCGGTACCGCCGGGCGGCGGAATTCGTCGATGTGGTGAACGCGCTCTGGGACTCCTGGGAAGACGACGCGGTGGTCCTGGACGCGGCCACCGGGATCTTCGCCGACCCGTCCAAGGTGCATACGGTGGATCACGCCGGAGAGCGGTTCAAGGTCCGCGGGCCGCTGAACGTTCCGCGATCCGCGCAGGGCCGCCCGCTGCTGGTCCAGGCCGGGTCCTCACCCGACGGGAAGGATTTCGCGGGCCGCTACGCGGAGGCGGTGTTCACCGCACAGCGGTCGATCGCGGATGGACAGGCGTTCTACCGCGAGGTCAAATCGCGGGCGGTGGCCTTCGGCCGCGACGCCGACGAGGTGAAGATCCTGCCCGGTATCGTGCCGTTCATCGCCGAGACGACCGCGGCGGCGAAACAGCTGGAGCAGGAATTCACCGATCTGATCTCACCCGAGTACTCGTTGCGCCAGCTCTCTCAGATGCTCGGAGTCGATCTGACCGGGCACCCGTTGGACGCGCCGTTGCCGCCGCTGCCGCCGATCGAGACGATCCAGGGCAACAAGAGCCGCTACCAGCTGGTCAAGGATCTGGCGAACCGGGAATCACTGACCGTCGGTGAGATCATCGCTGCGCTCGGCGGCGGTCGCGGGCACCGCACGCTCGCCGGTACGCCCGAGCAGATCGCCGACGATCTGCAGGCATGGTTCGAAGCGGGCGCCGCCGACGGGTTCAACATCATGCCGCCGTATCTGCCCGGCGGACTGACCGATTTCGTGGACCGGGTGGTGCCGATCCTGCGGGCGCGGGGGCTTTTCCGGACCGAATACACCGAGACCACCCTGCGCGGTCACTACGGGCTCGGCCGTCATCCCGGCCGGTTCGCGCCGGCGGCGGTGGCCGGGGTCGGTGCCTAGAACGGGCGAACGCGCGCGAGCCGAACTGAACTGTCGCACAGTGCCGCGCACGGCCGGGGCGGAAGAAAAGGTACGCCTAGGACTCCGGGGCAGCCGGGGAGTGGCGCCCGGCCTTGGCGGCGGTGCGTACCAGGTCGAGGAGTTCATCGTCGTCGAGGTCGATACGCCGGGCCGCGGTCACGAGCCGGCGGGCGAGATCGACGACAGCGGCACGGCCGTCGGGCGCGCCCGCGCGCACCGTGGCGCCCCGGCCGCGGCGTAGGTCGATCAGCCCCTCGGCCCGCAACTGCTGGTAGCCGGCCAGGACGGTATGGATGCTGACATCCAGCGAGGCGGCCAGCTCGCGGGCCCCCGGCAGCCGCCCGCCCGCGGCCACCTCACCGTCGGCGATGGCGCGGCGGACGCAGGCGGCGATCTGATCGGCCAGTGGTTCCGATCGCCCCGGGTCGACCCGGATCAACACCGCTCAGGCCTTCCGGTCGACAACACCGGCCAGCACCGCCGCGCCGGTGCCGGCGTCGTCGACCGATACCGCGAAATGCCGGCCCGAGCGCCGGGTCACCACGATGCCGGGCCCGCTGCGCAGCAGTACCGCGGTCGCGCCCGGCACCATCCGGATTCCGTAACCGCCGTACCGGGCGGGGGAGAGGTCCTCGGTGGCGACCGCGCTGATCTCGTCGGGCCGGAGCTGCCACCGCGGCCAGCCGAGCGGCCCGGTCCCGACGGTGAGACCGCGTTGATCCACCACCACCCGGATCACGCCCAGGTGCGCGACCAGTGCGCCCGTCAGCGCCAGCATCACACCGATTCCGGGTTGTGTGACGAACCCGGCCACCACGCCGGCGATCGCCATCGTCATACCGCCCAGCAGCATCCACGGTGAGGAGATCCGGCGGCTCCAGCTCACTCGCTCGGTCGGGCCCAGCGGCAGCGGCCTGGCCGGAGACTGCGCGCTCGGCGCCATCGGTGCCTTCGGCGCGCCGAACCAGCCGCCTACCGCGAACAGCACTCCGATGGCGAGGGCCGACAGCACCGCCAGGCCGGACAGTTCGGCCGCCGCGGCATCCGCGAGGTGAAGGTTGGCGCGGGTACCGAAGAACATGATGGCGCCGGTGAACCCGCCGACACCCCACGAGGCGGCGACCATGAACCGGATCGGGTCCAGCGGGGTCTGTGGTGTGCGCGTCAGTTTGCCGGTCCGTGCGGCCAAGACGATGACCAGGGCGAACAAGATGCCCAGCGCGGTCCCCACGCCGGCGGAGATGAACATGGTCCCGGTCCGGCCGGTGAACCCGTCGGCACCGTGCGCACCGAAATGTGTGGCGATCGGGTCGGGCAGCCGATCGGCTGCGGCGTTCAGCAACAGAATGTTGGGCACGGCGGACAGAACGGGCGGCAATCCGGCCAGGAGTCCGAGCCGGATCGTGCTGGGGGTCGTCATGGGCACCTCCTTGTTATGTTTGAATCATAACAAGTGATTTTGTCGGCGGTGTCGCCGGTCCGGAATCTGTCGGCCGGTACGCGCACAATGACCCGATGGCCTACGACGAAGAACTCGCGGAACGCGTCCGCGACACGGTGGAGCCGGGCGCCGATATCTCCGAACGGAAGATGTTCGGCGGACTGGCCTTCCTGTTCGGCGGGAATATGGGGGTCGCCGTGAGTCGCGAAGGCGGGCTGATGGTCCGGATGGAACCCGCCGAGGCCGCGGCGCTGGTCGACGACCGCCACGTGACGCCGATGGTGATGCAGGGACGCGAACTGGACGGCTGGTTGCGGATAACGGCGGCGGCGATCGCCGGCGATGCGGAATTGGATACCTGGGTCGGCCGCGGGGCGCGATTCGCCCGGTCGCTGCCACCCAAGAAGCCGAAACGCTGAGACGGCCGACGGACCGGATCCGGGCACTACCCGAGGTCGTCGAATACTGCCCGGGGCGCGGTCACCACTGATCGTTGGAATTCAACGCGACCAGCAGCCGCCGGATGGCCGCCACCCGGCGGGTCCGATCCGTGAGTTCGTCGAGCGCGCATTCCGGGTCCGCCGGCGGCCCGAGATGCGTACAGCCGCGCGGGCAGTCCTCGATCGCGTCGGAGAGATCGGTGAAGGCCGCGATCACATCGTCGGGGGTGATATGTGCCAGGCCGAAGGAGCGCACTCCCGGGGTGTCGATCACCCAGCCGCCACCCGGCAGCGCCAGCGCCACCGACTGCGTAGAGGTGTGCTTGCCCTTTCCCACACCCGATACCTCGCCGACGGCTCGCGCGGCATCGGGCACCAACCGGTTCACCAGGGTCGACTTTCCGACCCCGGAATGGCCTAGGAAACAGGTCAGCCGACCGCCGAGCAATGCGAGGGTGTCGTCCAGCGGATCGTCGACCCCGGCATAGACGATCGTGAGATCCAGATCGTGGAACGCCGCGGCGAAATCCGAATCCGCGGCCAGGTCGTGCTTGGTCAGGCACAGTACCGGCGTGAGGCCACCGGCGAAGGCGGCCACCATCGCCCGTTCCACGAACCCGGTGCGGGGCGGGGGATCGGCCAGCGCCACCACGATGAACAACTGCTCGGCATTGCCGACCACCACGCGTTCGAACGGGTCGGTGTCGTCGGCGGTGCGGCGCAGCACGGTGGTCCGCTCGGCCACCCGCACGATACGGGCCAGCGTATCCGCGCGGCCGGACAGGTCGCCCACCACATCCACGCGATCGCCGACCACGATCGGGGTCCGGCCCAGTTCCCGGGCGCGCATCGCGATCAGCGGGCGCTCGGGATCGCCGTCGAGGACACAACCCCAGCGGCCCCGGTCGACCGACACCACCATCGCCGGTTGCGCGTCCCGGTGCTCCGGGCGGGTCTTGGTGCGCGGCCGCGAACTCCGCCCCGGCCGCACCCGCACATCGGATTCGTCGTAGGAGGCGGTGGAGCGGCCGCGCCGGCTCAGTGTGCCGCCCCCGGCTCGGCCGTCGCAGGGTCGAGCATCGACTCCCACAGGGAGACGAAATCGGGCAGGGTCTTGGCGGTGGTGCCGATATCCTCGATCTCGATCCCGGGTACCGCGAGGCCGAGAATGGCTCCCGCCGTGGCCATCCGGTGGTCGGCGTAGGAGTGCCAGCGGCCGCCGTGCAGCGGGGCGGGGCTGATCTCGAGACCGTCCTCGGTCTCGGTGACCTGCCCGCCCAGGCGGTTGATCTCGGTGGACAGCGCGGCGAGCCGGTCGGTCTCGTGACCGCGCAGATGCGCGATCCCGCGCAGCCGCGACTCCGAATCCGCCAGCGCGGCCAGCGCGGCGACGGTGGGGGTCAGTTCGCCCACATCGTGCAGGTCGATATCGATACCGGCCAGCCGGTCGGGGCCGGTGACGGTTAGCGCGCCGTCGTAGAAACCGGCCTCGGCGCCCATCCGCACCAGGATCTCCCGGATCACATCGCCGGCCTGCGTGGTGAGCCGGGGCCAGTGCGGGATGCTCACCCGGCCGCCGGTGATCGCGGCGGCGGCGAGGAACGGGGTGGCGTTGGACAGGTCCGGTTCCACCGTCCAGTCCACCGCGCGGATCGGGCCCGGGGCCACGGTCCAGGTCTGCTCACCGCGGGCGTCGGCGGGGGATTCGACGGTGACATCGGCCCGGCGCAGCATTTCGACGGTCATCTCGATATGCGGCATCGACGGCAGCGCGGTGCCGGAGTGGCGCACGATCACGCCCTCGTCGAAACGCGCGGCCGAGAGCAGCAGACCGGAGACGAACTGGGAGGAGCCCGAGGCGTCGATGGTGATCTCGCCGCCGCGTAGCGAACCGGCGCCGCGCACGGTGAACGGCAGGGCGTCGCCGTCGATATCGGCACCGAGCCCGCGCAGGGCGTCCAGGATGGTGCGCAGCGGGCGGACCCGTGCCGCGATATCGCCGTCGAAGGCGCTGTCGCCGGCGGCGAGGGTCGCGACCGGAGGGACGAACCGCATGACGGTCCCGGCCAGACCGCAGTCGACCCGGCCGGCGGTGAGCGGAGCGGGGGTGACGGCCAGCGTTTCGTCGTCCCCGATGATCTGGGTGCCGAGCGCGCGTAGGGCCGCGATCATCAGGCCGGTGTCACGACTGCGCAGGGCCCCCGTGATGGTGGAGGGCCCGTCGGCGAGCGCGGCCAGGACCAGCGCTCTGTTCGTGATCGATTTGGAGCCGGGCAGGGTGACGGTCGCCTGCACGGGGGCATCGACATGGGGCGCTGGCCAGAAACTCACCCGACCATCTTGGCGCATCGGGGTGACATGCGCGCCGGTGGTGCTCGCAAGTGTGTCGCCGAGCACCACCGGCCGCGTGGTCACGTGTGAACCGGGGCTTACTTGTTCCGGCCGTGCAGCAGCGGCACCATCCGTCGCAGCATCTTCATATTGGCCGCGGTGCGGCTGTAGCTCATCAGCGCCATCCCGGGGATCGCGAACCGCTGGACCGCGATCGAATGCGGGCGCACGAATTCACGCAGGCCGGGCTCGCCGTGGATACGGCCGATACCGGAATCCGCGCTGCCACCGAAGGGCAGGCCGGGGATCGCGGCGAAACCGAGCACAGAGTTCACCGAGGTGGCACCGACCTTGAGCCGGCGCGCGATCTCGAGACCCTGCTTCTTCGAGTACACCGCCGAGGCCAGGCCGAAGGTGGTGTTGTTGGCCAGATCGACGGCCTCGTCGATGTTGTTCACCGTGGTGACGGTGACCGTCGGGCCGAAGGTCTCCTCCTTGACCGCCGCGGAGTCCTCGTCCACGTCGACCAGCACCACCGGCTCGATGAAGGGGCCCTTCACCGATTCCGGCCCACCGAGCAGGGCCTTGCCGCCGCTGGCGATCGCCGCCTCGATATGACGCTTGACGATATCGATCTGGCTGGGCATGGTCATCGGGCCGTAGGCGGCGCCGGCGCCGGAACCGGGCTTGACGTTCTTCAGGATGCGGGTGAGTTCGGCGAGGAACTCCTCCTTGACCGATTTGTCGACGTAGACACGTTCGACACCGGCGCAGGTCTGGCCGCTGTTGGCGGTCGCGCCCCAGGCCACGGCGTCGGCGGCGGCCTTGACATCGGCGTCCGCGGCCACGATCACCGGGTCCTTGCCGCCGCATTCCAGCAGCACCGGGGTGAGGGTATCGGCGGCCGAGGCCATGATCTTCTTGCCGGTGGCGGCGGAACCGGTGAAAGCGATCTTGTCGACACCGGATTTCACCAGCGCGGCGCCCGTCGCGCCGTAGCCGTTGATCGCCACGAATACGCCCTCGGGCAGTTCCGGATTGGCCTCGGAGAACGCCTCGGCCATGAAATTGCCGATACCGGTCGAGAATTCCGACGGCTTGAACACCACGGTGTTACCGGCGGCCAGCGCGTAGGCCAGCGAACCGTTCGGGGTGTATACCGGGTAGTTCCACGGGCCGATCACGCCGATGACGCCGAGCGGGCGGTATTCGATCCGCGCCGCGAAGTTGGCCATCGTGGCGCCCGAGGGCACCTTCTGCGGCGACAGGGTCTTCTTGGCGTGTTTGGCCGCCCACGCGATGTGCTCCAGCGCCAGCATCAGTTCGAGGAAGGCGTCGTCGACCGGTTTACCGTTCTCGGCGTGGATCAGCGCGCAGAATTCGTCGGATTTGGCGACCAGTTTGCTGGACCAGCGCAGCAGGGCCTTCTTACGGCCGTCGAAACCCAGATCTTCCCAGACCGGGGCGGCGGCACGGGCCTTGGCCACGGCGGCGGCGACGGCCGCCTCGTCCGCGATCGGATAGGTGGCCAGCGTCGCGCCGGTGGCCGGATCGACCGAGGTGAGCACCGATTCTTTCTCGGTGGCTTTTTCTGTGGTTGTCACAGGGTCTCCTCTGCGGGAAGTAGGGCGGTAGCTGCGCGCGCGAACGGGCAGTAACCGACCGCCTCGTCCCCGATGAGAGAATGTTAGGGCATAACTCTCAACGCGTCACCCAGTACAAGTCCCATTGTCGTCCACTCGGCGGATATTTGTGTTCATCGGCCGGTAATTGTGCTCATCTGTCGGTATCCGGTGCCAGGATCGAAATATGTGCGGACGATATGCGACCACGACCAACCCCGGACGGCTCGCGGTGGAACTGGACGCGCTGGACGAGACCGAATCCACCCCCGCGACCGGATCCGGCAGTGGCCTACGGGCCGATTCGGGTGCTGCCGCCGAATCCACCGAGGCGAGCGACCGTGACCGGGGGGTGAACTACAACGTCGCGCCGACCACGCAGATCGTCACCGTGGTCGATCGCCACGACCACGACCACCCCGACGGGCCCGCCACCCGCCGGCTCCGGCGGATGCGCTGGGGTTTGATCCCGCACTGGACCAAACCCGCCGAACCCGGGGTGCCGGTCAAGGGGAGGCCGCTGTTCAATGCCCGCGCGGACAAGGCCGCGGGCCTGCCCTCGTTCCGGGACGCGGTGAAATACCGGCGCTGCCTGGTGCCGATGGACGGCTGGTACGAGTGGCTGGTCGAACCCGACCCGGCGGGGCCCGGGAAGGGCAAGAAGCCCAAGGTGATCAAACACCCCTATTTCATGTCGCGCGCCGACGGATCACGCCTGTACATGGCGGGCCTGTGGTCGGTATGGCGAGACCGCTCCCTCGACGACCCGCAACCGCTGCTGTCGTGCACCATCCTCACCACCGACGCGGTCGGGGATCTGACCCGCATCCACGATCGGATGCCGTTGCCGATGCCGGAGGAGAACTGGGCCGCCTGGCTGGACCCGGACCATCCGGCGCCCGCCGGGCTGCTGGAGACACCGAGCGAAGCGCTCGTCGCCGAGATCACCGCGCGGCCGGTGTCACCCCTGGTGAACAGTGTGAAGAACAACGGCCCGGAGCTGCTGGCGCCTGTCGGAGAGGCCGGGGGAGCAGGCCACCCTGCTGTAGCCGTCGCGACACCGCAACCGGGACCCCGGAGCGGATAACCGCTCCGGGTCGTCGCTGCCGTCTCATTTTCCGAGCGGGCAACTCACCGCCTCGGTGGCGATGCTCAGTCCGCATTTGAGCAGGTCGGCGCCGAGGTCTATCACCTCCGACGCCAGTCCGCCGCCCGCGCGTTCGGCGCGTTCGCCCGCTTGTTCCTCGGGCTTCTTCTCGGTGGCGCCGCCGCCTCCGCCCTCACCACCCAGCGGATACTCCGGGGCGGCCGCCGCCACCGGGGCCGTTACGAGCACGGGCCCGGCCAGCAGCGCCGCTGCCGCGGATACGACGAAGAACGCGGTGCGCACGGGTTTGCGCTGGGACATATCGCATCACATCCTCGGATCGGGTCGAACGGTCGATCCCAGTAACGCATACGTTCGCCCGCGACCAGCCGAATTGCCGCCCGGCACGCGGGTGGCGGTCCATTTCCGCCGGCGCTGCGCCGCCATCCCCTACGCGGTGACCGAGGCGGTGACCGCACCGGTGAGCCGGATCAGGTCGCCGGGCGCCACTTCGATCTCCAGACCGCGCCGTCCCGCGCTGCACAGCATCCGATCCCACTCCAGCGCCGATTCGTCCACCACGGTCGGAAGCCGTTTGCGCTGACCCAGCGGCGAGATACCGCCGAGCACATAGCCGGTGGCGCGCTCGGCGGCAGCGCTGTCGGCCATGGTGGCCTTGGGGGCGCCCAGCGCCGCGGCGGCGGCTTTCAGCGCCAGCGTGCGCGGTACCGGCAGCACCGCCACCGCGAGGGATCCGGTGGACAACCGCAACACCAGCGTTTTGAAGATCTGCCCCGGCGCCACACCCAGCCGGGCGGCCAGCGCGTCGACCGCTTCGCTGCCGTAGGAATCCGTGCGCGAATCGTGATCGTAACCGTGGACGGTGTGCTCGGCCCCGGCCGTGACCAGGGCGCGGATCGCCGGTGTGGCGCCTGCTGCCATGGCGCGACCCTACCGCCGCCGGGGTCCGGCCCGGGTCGCGGCGTGACTTTCCCGTGATGGGGAACAGACCGGCCGTTGCCGTAGTTGTACGCGGCAGAACAGCGCATATGCGGGGCGATCCCGCCGGATGCGACACCGCGGAAGCTTAGGAGTGACGGTGCCCGTTCTGCTCGAACAACGCCCGGTCCAGCACGATCCTGCTCCGGTGCGCACGCGGTTCTTCTCCGACTCCACACTGCCGGTAGATTTGGCTGGTAAGCCGATCGAAGGGACACGTGTGACGAGCGAGGACGACGTGGCGACCGGAACCGGCGCCGACGAGCGGCCTGCCGGGCGGCCGGAGACCGAGGCCGAACGGGCCCGGCGGTTCGAGCGGGACGCACTGCCCATGCTGGACCAGTTGTACGGCGCCGCGCTGCGGATGACACGCAATCCCGCCGACGCCGAAGACCTGGTGCAGGAGACCTACGTCAAGGCCTATGCCGGCTTCAAATCCTTCAAAGAGGGCACCAACCTGCGGGCCTGGCTCTACCGCATTCTCACCAACACCTACATCAACTCCTACCGGAAGAAACAGCGCCAGCCCGCGCAGTACCCGACCGACGAGATCACCGACTGGCAGCTCGCGGCCACCGCGGAGCACAGCTCCACCGGTTTGCGCTCGGCGGAGGTCGAAGCGCTGGACGCGCTCCCCGACGACGACATCAAGGCCGCGCTCATCCAGCTGCCCGAAGAGTTCCGGATGGCCGTGTACTACGCCGATGTCGAAGGGTTCCCGTACAAGGAGATCGCCGACATCATGGGCACTCCCATCGGTACGGTGATGTCCCGGCTGCACCGCGGCCGGAAACAACTGAAGGGTTTGCTCGCCGATGTGGCGCGCGAACGAGGTTTCGACCGCACCGCGCCGGGGTCCGGGAATGCCGATACCGCCTCGGCGGTGCGCCAGGAGGTCAAGCAGTGAGCACCGAGCGCGATCCCGATATGGAGCTCGACTGCACGGCGGTACTGGCCGACGTCTGGCTCATGCTCGACGGCGAATGCGACGATCGCACCCGCGAACGCCTCCAGCACCATATGGACCACTGCGCCCCCTGTATCGAGGCCTACGGCATCGAAGAGAAGATCAAGAGCATGCTCAGCCGCAAATGCGGTGGTGACAAGGCCCCCGATGCCCTGCGCGAGCGTCTCACGATCGAGATCCGCCGTTCGGTGACCATCATCTCCGACGACGCCACCGCCGACCCCGGTCGCGGCTGATCCGGCCTCGGCGCCACCGCGCCCGGCACCACCTACGACGAACGGCCCGTACTTCGTTTCGAAGTACGGGCCGTTCGTGGTCTGTGCCGGGCCTGGGCCCGGGCGGCTCAGGCGTTGGGACGCTTGCCGTGATTGGCTGCGTTTCCCTTACGGCTGCGCTTCTTGCGGCCACGCTTACCCATAGGTAGCTCCCTCCTGGGGACAATTCCCGCGACTGCGGGGAGTACATGTTGATCCGGCCCATTCTTTCACGTGTGATTGGCTGTACCGACGGCGGTACAGCGGGCCCCGGCCCCGAGACCGGACGAACCTACCGAACGGGGTGTCATGGCGGAAGAAGTGCGGGCGGAAATGGTGTCCACGGTGCTCACCGTGGAGGTCGCGGTGGGTGATCACGTCACCATCGACCAGACCCTGGTCCTGCTCGAATCCATGAAGATGGAGATCCCCGTCATCACCGAGGTGGGCGGTGCCGTGGCGTCCATCGCCGTCACCCCGGGCCAGGTACTCCAGCAGGGCGACCTGATAGCCGTCATCGACTGAGCCCACGCCCCACCTGCGATCGACTGCCCCCCGCGCCGGCCGCCCACCGCCCGGCGCCGAGTCTTACGAGGCCCTGAAAGGGTTCGGCCCGCGTCTGCTGTCAGGGCTCGAGACTCGCGGCTGCGCCGCCTCGCTTCGAGCC
>NZ_JBSFRU010000132.1:0-15936 GCF_053589395.1 Nocardia sp. NPDC003345 | reverse complement strand
CTGGCGCAGCCGCAGGTGAGTCAGGCGGCGGTGACGGTGTCGGGTTCGCAGCTGGGTGAGCAGCTGGTGGCCTACGTCGTCCCCGCCCCGGGGCAGCAGATCGCGCAGGCCGTCGTGCTGGATGCCGTGCGCTCGGTGCTGCCGACCTATATGGTGCCGGCCGCGGTCGTCGTGCTGGACGCGTTCCCGCTCAACACCTCCGGAAAGCTCGACCGTAAAGCCTTGCCGGAGCCGTTGTTCGAGGCCCGCGAGTTCCGGGCGCTGTCGACTCCGGTCGAGGAGATCGTCGCGGGCGTGTTCGCCGATGTACTCGGTGTGGAACGTGTCGGCGCCGACGACGACTTCTTCGCATTGGGTGGCAACTCACTGGTCGCCACGCAGGTCGCCGCCCGTATCGGACAGGCGCTGGATATCCAGGTGCCGGTGCGGGTCGTCTTCGAGTCCTCCACCGTGGCCGCGCTGGCGGCCGCCGCGGAGACGGCTACCGGCCGGGCCGGTATGCCGGTGCTGGCGCCGCACCCGCGTCCCGAGCGAGTGCCGTTGTCGCTGGCCCAGCAGCGGATGTGGTTCCTCAACCGGTTCGACGGCGCCTCGGCGACATACAACATCCCGTTCGCCATCCGGCTCACCGGCGACCTCGATCTGGATGCCCTGCGGGCGGCCTTCGCGGATCTGGTGGAACGGCACGAAGTACTGCGGACCGTGTACCCCGAGGTGGACGGTGTCGGCTATCAGCAGGTCCTACCGGCCGCCGACGTGGTGTTCGACATCGACCCCGAACCGGTCACCGCGGCGGATCTCCCGGCCCGGATCGCGGAATTGGCATCGGTGTTCTTCGACGTCACGGCCGAACCCGCGTTCCGGACGACACTGCTGCAGCTTGCCGAGGACAGCTATATCTTCGTCTTCGTCGCGCATCACATCAGCGCCGACGGATTCTCGCCGCGCCCGCTGCTGCGCGATCTCGTCGTCGCCTACAGCGGCCGCCGCAGCGATGTGGCGCCGGCCTGGGCGCCGCTGGCGGTGCAGTACGCCGATTACACGCTGTGGCAGCGCGCGGTGCTGGGCGCGGAGGACGATCCCGGCTCGCTGGCCGCGCAGCAGGTCGCCTACTGGGTGGACAACCTCCGGGATCTGCCCGATCAGCTCGATCTGCCCACCGATCGCCCCCGGCCGGATATCGCCTCCAACGCCGGTGCCGTACACAACTTCTCCGTGGACTCGGCACTGCGTGTCGAGCTGGAGCAGCTGGCGCGTTCGCGGGGCACCACGCTGTTCATGCTCATGCATGCCGTACTCGCCGCCTGGTCGAGCCGGATGGCGGCCACCGGCGATATCGCCATCGGCACTCCGATCGCGGGCCGCGGCGAACGTGAACTCGACGATCTGGTCGGCATGTTCGTCAACACGCTGGTGCTGCGTACCGAGGTCGCCCCGGCGCAGCCGTTCAGCGAGTTGCTCGCCCAGGCGCGCCGTACCGACCTGGCCGCTTTCTCTCATGCCGATATCCCGTTCGAGCGGCTGGTCGACATCCTGAATCCGCGCCGCTCGCAGGCACATCACCCGCTGTTCCAGGTGGCGCTGGTGTTCGAGGCCGCGACGATGTCGGATATGCACTCGGTGACCCTGCCGGGGCTCGAGCTCGACATCGTCGACTTCGACCCGGGTCTGGCGAAATTCGACCTGCAGCTGACCGTCGGGACCGAAGGTGTCGCGGACGGCAGGATGGCCATGCAGTGGTCGTATGCCACCGATCTGTTCGATCCGGAGACCGTCTCCGAATTCGCCGACCGGCTGGTGCGCATCCTGCGCGCGGTCGTGGCGAATCCGGATATCGCCGTGGGCGATATCGATCTGCTCGCCGAATCGGAACGCGCCGATGTGGTGCGGCATTGGACGGCCGTCGGCCCCGATTCCGCGCCGGGTGTCTTCAGCGTCGACGGCCGGGCCGTCGATCGTCCGGAAACCGCCACTATGGCGAGTCTTTTCGACGTCGCCGCCGACGAGAACGCGCGGCGCACGGCCGTGAAGTCCGGGGAGGATCGACTCACCTACGCCGAACTGGATCGCCGGGCCAATGTGCTGGCACGGCGGTTGATCGCCGAGGGCGCCGGGCCGGAGAAGCTGGTCGCGGTGCTGCTGCCGCGTTCGCTGGACCTCGTGGTCGCGTTGCTCGCGGTGATCAAGTCGGGCGCCGGCTATGTTCCGGTGGATCCGGACTCCCCGGCGGAACGCCTCCAGTACATCCTGAGCGATGCGCGCCCGGCGACCGTCGTACTGGACTCCCGCATGCAGCTCGAGCTCCCGGCCGGGATCTCGCGGGTGGCGGTGGACGGTTTCGCGGTGGAAGCCGGCGATATCGAGGACGCCGACGACGGCCCGATCACCGACGCCGACCGGCTCGCGCCGCTGCGGCCGGACAACATCGCCTACGTCATCTACACGTCCGGCTCCACCGGCCGCCCCAAGGGCGTCGCGGTCCCGCACCGGAACGTGGTGCGGCTGCTCGCCAACAGCGAACGCGAATTCGGGTTCGGGCCCGAGGACGTCTGGACGCTGTTCCACTCCTACGCCTTCGACTTCTCGGTCTGGGAACTGTGGGGTTCGCTGTTGTTCGGCGGCACCCTGGTGGTCGTCGACTACTACGTCTCCCGGTCGCCGCACCAGTTCCTGGAATTGCTGCGGGACGAGTGCGTCACCGTGCTGAACCAGACGCCGTCGGCGTTCTATCAGCTGGCCGAGGCGGACCGCACCACCACCGACGACCGCCCGCTTTCGTTGCGCTATGTGGTCTTCGGCGGCGAGGCCCTGGAACTTCGCCGGCTCGGCGACTGGATCGAACGGCACGGCGACGGGACCGCCGGGCGCACCCATATGGCCGGTGACCGGGAGGTCGCGTCGCCGCGGCTGGTGAACATGTACGGCATCACCGAGACCACGGTCCACGTGACCCATCGCGGCCTCGACGCCGCCACCATCGCCGGGGCGGCGGGCAGTGTCGTGGGCCGCGCGCTGGCCGGGCTGAAGGTCTACGTGCTGGACGACCGTCTCCGGCCGGCACCCGTGGGTGTCTCCGGTGAGCTGTACGTCTCCGGTGTGCAGCTGGCCCGTGGCTATCTGGGCCGGCCGGACCTGTCCGCGGCGCGTTTCGTCGCGGACCCGCTCGGCGAACCCGGCGAGCGTCTCTACCGTTCCGGCGACCTCGCCCGCTGGAACCGCCACGGCGAGCTCGAATATCTCGGTCGCGCCGACGATCAGGTGAAGGTGCGCGGTTTCCGGATCGAACTCGGCGAGATCGAGGCGGCGGTACTCGCGCAGCCGGGCGTGACGCAGGCCGCGGTCATCGTCCGCGAGGACAAGCCCGGCGATCACCGCATCGTCGGCTATGTGGTCGCCGAGGGCGGGGCCGAACCCGATCCGGAGGTGATTCGCGAAGGCGCGGCCCAGCGACTGCCGGGCTATATGGTGCCGTCCGCACTCGTCGCGCTGGAACGCATTCCGCTGACCATCAACGGAAAGCTCGATCGCCGCGCGTTGCCCGCGCCGGTATTCGAAACGGCGGGCTCGCGGGTTGTCTCGACTCCGTTCGAGGAGATCGTGGCCGGGGTCTTCGCGGAGTTGCTCGGTACCGAGGGTGTGGGCGCCGACGACGATTTCTTCGCGCTCGGCGGCAACTCGCTGATCGCGACCCAGGTCGTGGCACGCATCGGCGCCGCGCTCGACACCGAGGTACCGGTGCGGATGCTGTTCGAGGCCTCCACCGTGGCCACCCTGGCGGCCCGGGTGGAGCAGCAGGCCGGCGCCGGAGGGCGCCCGGTACTCGCGGCCCGGACCCGGCCCGAGCATCCGCCGCTGTCGCTGGCACAGCAGCGGATGTGGTTCCTGAACCGGTTCGAACCGGAGTCGGCGGTGGACAACATCCCCGTCGCGTTCCGGTTGCGCGGCGCCCTCGACGTGCCCGCGCTGATCGAGGCGGTCGGCGATGTGATCGCCAGGCACGAATCGCTGCGGACGGTGTACCCGTCGCGCGACGGTGTGGGGTATCAGCTGGTGCTGACGCCGGCCGAGGCGATGCCGGAGGTGGAGATCACCGAAGGCGGGTCCGACGGCATCCTCGGTGCCGAACTGCTCTCCTCGATCGCGGAATTCGTCTGCCGCGGCTTCGATCTGACCGTCGACGCGCCGGTGCGGATGCGGGTCTATCGCCTGAGCGAGGACGACCATGTCCTGGTCGGAGTGGTGCACCATATCGCGGCCGACGGGTTCTCGATGCGCCCGCTGAGCCGGGACCTGATGCTGGCCTACGCGGCGCGCAGTACCGGTGAGGTGCCGGACCGGGCGCCGATGCCCGTCCAGTACATCGACTACGCGATCTGGCAGCGTGACCTGCTCGGCTCCGAGGAAGACCCGGCCTCGCTGGCTTCCCGGCAGCTCGACTTCTGGCGCGCGGAGCTGGACGGGCTGCCCGACGAGCTCCGGTTGTCCACGCGGACCCGGCCGGCGGTGGCCAGTGAACGGGCGGCCACCCACCGGTTCACGGTTCCCGCGCCGTTGGTCGCCGAACTGAACGAACTCGCCAAGGCGCAGGGCACGACCCTGTTCATGGTGGTGCACAGCAGTTTCGCCGCGCTGCTCGCCCGGCTCAGCGGAACCAGCGATATCGCCATCGGAATCCCGATCGCCGGCCGTGGCGAACGCGTGCTCGACGATATGGTCGGCATGTTCGTCAACACCCTGGTGCTGCGGACCCAGGTGGACACCGCCGCGGCGTTCACGGATCTGCTGGCCCATGTGCGCGATCGCGACCTGCATGCGTTCGCGCATGCCGATGTGCCGTTCGAGCGGCTGGTCGAGGTCCTGAACCCGGTGCGGTCGCAGTCGCGTCAGCCGTTGTTCCAGGTGATGCTCGCCTTCCAGAACCTCGGCGAATCGCAACTGGAACTGCCCGGTCTGACAATGTCGGACCTGGCGCTGGACGCTCCGACCACGAAATACGATCTGTCGCTGACGGTGAGCGATTCGCCGGACGGCTCCGGTATGGACGCCGAACTCGTCTATGCCACGGATCTTTTCGACGACAACTTCGCGGCCGAGTTCGGCCGGCGGCTGGTGCGGGTGCTGCGTGGCGCCACCGACCGTCCGTCGGTCGCGGTGGGCGATATCGAAATCATGGAGCGACGCGAGCGGTCGCTGGTGCTGGAGCAGTGGAACGCCACCGAGTTCGCGGTCGAAACGGCGCTGGCGGAGGTCGCGGGTAACGCCACCTCGACCCTGGTCTCGCTGTTCGAAGGGCAGGTGGCGCGCACGCCCGACGCCCCCGCGGTGATCTTCGAGGGGACGAGTCTGTCCTACGACGAGTTCGCCCGCCGGGTGCACCGGCTCGCCCGGTGGCTGCACGGGGCGGGTGTCGGACCGGAATCGTATGTCGGTCTCGGCATGCGCCGGTCGATCGATCTCGTGGTCGGTATGTACGCGGTGGTGGCCGCGGGCGGTGCGTACGTCCCGCTGGATCCCGATCAGCCCGCGGACCGCACCGAGCACATCCTCGATATCGCTCGCCCGGTCTGCGTGCTCACCTCCGGCGACGACCTGGACCCGGCGATCGAACGCCAGGTCCGGATCGACCGGCTGGATCTCTCCGGATTCTCCGACGACCCGTTGACCGACGCCGACCGGCACCGGCCGCTGCGCCCGGAGAACACGGCCTACGTGATCTTCACCTCCGGTTCGACGGGACGCCCGAAGGGTGTGGCCGTACCGCACCGGGCGATCGTGAACTGCCTGGTGTGGTCGCACGGACAGTACGGAATCGGCGCGGGCGATGTGATGCTGCAGCGCACCCCGGCCACGTTCGACGCCTCGGTGTGGGAGTTCTTCCTGCCGCTGCAGGCCGGCGCGAGCCTCGTGGTCGCCCGGCCGGACGGGCACCGGGATCCGGTGTACCTGGCCCGGCTGATGGCCGCGGAAGGGGTGACGACCGCACAGTTCGTCCCGTCGTTGCTGTCGGTGTTCCTCACCGAGACCGAGCCCGCGGACTGGGCCGGACTGCGCAATGTGTTCGTCGGTGGTGAGCTGCTCTCCGGCGATATCGCCCAGCGCCTGTGGGAGCGTTCGACCGCCCGCCTGCACAACCTGTACGGCCCGACCGAGACCACTGTCGACGCGACGCATTACGAGGTCACCGCCGCCGATACCGGCGCGGTGGCGATCGGTTCGCCGGTGTTCAACACCCGGGCCTATGTGCTCGACGAGCGGTTGCGGCCGGTTCCGGCCGGGGTGCCCGGTGAGCTGTATCTGACCGGTGCCCAGCTGGCACACGGCTATGTGGGCCGCCCGGATCTCACCACCACCCGCTTCGTCGCCAGTTCGTTCGGCGCCGGTGAGCGGATGTACCGGACCGGTGACGTGGTCCGCTGGAACCTCGACGGTGAACTGGAATATCTGGGCCGCTCGGACTTCCAGGTCAAACTGCACGGTCTGCGTATCGAACCGGGCGAGGTCGAATACGCGCTCACCGAATCGGAGTCGGTGGCACAGGCGCTCGTCGTGGTGCACAGCGACGCGCAGGTCGGCGATCAGCTGGTCGGCTATGTCGTGCCCGCGGCGGGCCGGACCGTCGAGACCGAGGAACTGCGCGCTCATCTGCGCGACCGCTTGCCCTCGTACATGGTGCCGTCGGTGTTCGTGGTGCTCGACGAGTTCCCGCTGAACGCTTCGGGCAAGCTCGATCGCCGGGCGCTGCCGGCGCCGGTGTTCCAGGCGCGGGTTTTCCGGGCGCCTTCGAATCCGGTCGAGGAGGTCGTCGCCGCGACCTACGCCGAGGTGCTCGGCGCCGAGCGCGTCGGCGCGGACGACGATTTCTTCGAGCTCGGCGGTAACTCGCTGGTCGCGACGCAGGTGGCGGCGCGGCTCGGTACCGCGCTGGGCGTGAACGTACCGGTCCGTGCCCTGTTCGAGGCGCCGACGGTGGCCGCGCTGGCCGTGCGGGTGGATCAGATCGAAGAGGACAACCGCCCGGCCCTGGTCGCGGGCCCGCGCCCGGAGCTGGTGCCGCTGTCGTACGCGCAGCAGCGGATGTGGTTCCTGAACCAGTACGACACCTCGTCGGTCGCCTACAACCTGCCGATGGCCATCCGGCTCGCCGGCGCCCTGGATGTGGCCGCCCTGCGCGCGGCGGTGTCCGATGTGCTGTGGCGGCACGAACCCTTGCGTACCCGCTACCCCGAACACGACGGTGCGCCGGTCCAGGTGATCGTGAGCGCGGCGGACGTGGCGCCGGATCTCACTCCGGTCCGGGTCGATGCGGGCGAGGTCGCCGCCGCGGTCACCGATTTCGTGGCCGCCGGGTTCGACGTCGCCGCGGCGGTACCGGTGCGGATGCGACTGTTCGAAACCGCCCCGGACGAGCATGTGCTGGTGCTGGTGATGCACCACATCGCCTCGGACGGCTTCTCGATGGCCCCGCTGGCCCGCGATGTGATGACCGCCTACGCGGCCCGGGTCCAGGGCAACGAGCCGGGCTGGGTGCCGCTGGCGGTCCAGTACGCCGATTTCGCGCTCTGGCAGCGCCGGGTCCTGGGCGCCGAGGACGATCCGGCCTCGCGGATGGCGCGCCAGACCGCGTTCTGGCAGCGGACGCTCGCGGACCTGCCCGATGAACTGTCCCTGCCGGCCGACCGGCCGCGTCCCGCCGTGGCCTCACTGCGCGGCGCGACCGTGCACAGCGAACTGACGGCCGAGCTGACCCGCACCCTGGACAGCCTGGCCCGCGCCCGCGGCGCCTCGATGTTCATGGTGCTGCACGCCGCCCTGGCGGCGCTGCTGGCACGGATGTCGGGCAGCGACGATATCGCCGTCGGTACGCCGATCGCGGGCCGTGGTGAACGCGCCCTCGACGATGTGGTCGGCATGTTCGTCAACACCCTGGTGTTGCGGACCGCAGTCCATTCGGGCGAGACCTTCGCCGAGCTGCTGGACCGGGCCAAACAGGCCGATCTCGACGCCTTCGGCCACGCGGATGTGCCGTTCGAACGGCTGGTGGACCTGCTGGCGCCGGAGCGTTCGCAGGCCCGCAACCCGCTGTTCCAGGTGGCTCTCTCCCTGGTGAACGCCAAGCAGCCGGTGCTGGACCTGGCCGGGCTGGAGGTGTCCGGGGTCGAACTCGCCGAGGACGTCGCCCGGTTCGATCTGCAATTCACCCTCGGCGAGAACGCCGCGGGCGGAATGGATCTGTCGCTGAACTACGCGACCGAACTGTTCGACGAATCGACCGCGCGGGTCCTGCTGATCCGCTGGCAGCGGCTGCTGGCCGCGGTCGCGGCCGATCCGGACGTGGTGCTGGGCGCCGTCGAGATCCTCGACGACACCGAACGCGCGGCTGCTCTCTCCCGGACCGGTGGCCCGGCCGTGCCGCCGCGCACGCTGCCCGAACTGCTGGCCGCGGCGGTGGCCGTGGACCCGGCCGCACCGGCGCTGGTCTTCGCCGGTCAGCGGTGGAACTACGGGCAGGTGGACGCGTACTCGAACCGGCTGGCGCGGGTTCTGATCGGCGCCGGACTGGGCGCCGAGGATCTGGTGGCGATCGCGGTGCCGCGGTCCTCGGATTCGGTACTGGCCGAATGGGCGGTGACCAAATCCGGTGCCGCGTTCGTCCCGGTCGATCCGACCTACCCGGCCGAGCGCATCGCCCATATGCTCACCGATTCGGGCACCCGAGTCGGTGTCACGGTGTCGCGGGTGCGGGCGGAGCTGCCGGATTCGGTCGAGTGGCTGGTCCTGGACGAGCTGGAACTCGGCGGATACTCGGCCGACCCGGTCACCGACGCGGACCGGGTGCGGCCGCTGACCCCGGCGAACGCCGCTTACATCATCTACACCTCCGGGTCCACCGGTATGCCCAAGGGCGTGGTGGTCCCGCATGCCGGTCTGGCGAACTTCGCCGCCGAGCAGGTGCAGCGCTACCGGATGAATTCCGATACCCGGACCCTGCACTTCTCCTCGCCGAGTTTCGACGCCTCCATCATGGAGTTGCTGCTGGCCATCGGTTCGGGTGGAACGCTGGTCGTGGTGCCGCCGGGCACCTACGGCGGTGAGGATCTCTACCGCTTGATCCGGGACGAACAGGTGACCCATCTGTTCATCACCCCGGCGGCGCTGGCCACCCTCGATCCGGCCGGGCTCGACAGCCTGCGGGTGCTGGCCGTCGGCGGTGAGGCGTATTCGCCCGAACTGCTGGCGAAGTGGGCCATCCCGCTGCGCGGCGCCAACGGCGCGATCCGCGCGTTCCACAATGTGTACGGCCCCACCGAGACCACCATCGTGGTCAATATCGGTGCCCCCCTGAAGCCCGGTGACGCCCTCACCATCGGCGGCCCGAACCGCGGTATCCGTTCACTGGTGCTGGACGACCGGCTGCGGCCGGTGCCCGACGGTGTCGCGGGTGAACTCTATGTATCGGGTGTGCAGGTGACCCGGGGCTATCACGACCGCCCCGCTCTCACCGCCGACCGGTTCGTCGCGAACCCGTACGCGCCGGGTGAGCGGATGTACCGCACCGGTGACGTGGTGCGGTGGGCCTCGCGCCGGCTCGGCTCCGAGGTCGAGTACCGGCTCGAATACGTGGGCCGCTCCGACTTCCAGGTGAAGGTGCGCGGTTTCCGTATCGAGCTGGGGGAGATCGACAACGCGCTCACCTCCTACGGCACCGTCGATTTCGCGGTGACGATCGGTCACGAGAGCGCCCCGGGCGCGGTATCGCTGGTGTCGTATATCGTCGCCACGACCGGGCACTCGGTCGATATCGCCGCGCTGACGGCCCATATCGAAGAGCGGCTGCCCGCCTATATGGTGCCGTCGGCCATCATGGTGCTCGACGAGATCCCGCTGACCCCCGTCGGCAAACTGGACCGGAAGGCGCTGCCGGAACCCACATTCGAGACCCGGGAGTTCCGGGCGCCCTCGACACCGGTCGAGGAGGTCGTGGCGGGGGTGCTCGCGGAGGTCCTGGACCGCGACCGTATCGGCGCGGACGACGACTTCTTCGAACTGGGCGGCAACTCCCTGCTGGCGACCCAGGTGGTCGCACGTCTCGGTGCGGCGCTGAACACCCAGGTGCCGGTGCGGATGCTGTTCGAGGCGTCGGCGGTCGGTACGCTGGCCGCCCGGCTGGAGGAGCAGGTCGGATCCGGTGGGCGCCCGCCGCTGGTGCCGCAGCAGCGGCCCACGCGGGTGCTGGACTCCGGCGAGGTCGTGACGCGGATTCCGCTGTCGCTCGCGCAGCAGCGGATGTGGTTCCTGAACTGGTTCGATTCCGGTTCCAAGGCCTACAACATCCCGATGGTGATCCGGTTGTCCGGACAGCTGGACGTCGCCGCGTTGCGGCAGGCCGTCCGCGACCTGGTCGCGCGGCACGAGGTGTTGCGCACGGTGTACCCGGAGACCGAATCCGGTCCGGTGCAGCTGATCCTGCCGGGATCGGGCGCGGTGCCGGAACTGGAGGTCCGCGCGGTGGCCGCGGACGCGGTCGAGGCCACGGTGCTCGAGCTGATGACCGTGTCCTTCGAGGTCGGCGCGCAGGTGCCGCTGCGGATCACGCTGCTGGAGGTCGACGGCGCGGCGGATGAGTACGTCCTGGCCGCGGTCGTACACCACATCGCGGGTGACGGTCTGTCGATCCAGCCGCTGACACGGGATCTGATGACCGCGTACGCGGCGCGGGCGGCGGGCGCGGCCCCGGATTGGGAGCCGCTGCCGGTCCAGTACGCCGATTACGCGATCTGGCAGCGGGAGCTGCTGGGCGACGAGAACGATCCGGGGTCGCTGGCGGCCCGGCAGATCGACTACTGGCGGTCGGCGCTGGCCGATATTCCGGATCAGCTGGATCTGCCGGCGGATCGTCCCCGCCCGGAGGAGCAGACCTTCGCCGGTGGCCGGGTGGCCGTCGAACTCGGCGCCGATATCCATGCCGGACTGTCGCGGCTGGCGCAGGAACACAGCACGACTCTGTTCATGGTGGTGCACACCGCCTGGGCCGCGTTGCTGTCGCGGTTGTCCGGTGCCGACGACATCACGGTCGGCACTCCGGTCGCCGGTCGCGGCGAGCAGGCGCTCGACGACCTGATCGGTATGTTCGTCAACACGCTGGTGCTGCGGACCCGGGTGGACCGGGGCGCGGCGTTCACCGACCTGCTCGCGCGGCAGCGCCAGGTCGACATCCAGGCCTTCGCGCACGCGGATGTGCCCTTCGAGCGCCTGGTGGAGGCGCTGAACCCGGAACGGTCGACCGCTCGGCATCCGCTGTTCCAGGTCGGGTTCACCTTCCAGAACATGGCGCAGTCCAACCTGGAGTTGCCGGGGCTGACCGTCTCGGGTGTGGACGCCGATATCGCTGTCTCGCAGTTCGATCTGAATCTCACGCTGGGCGAGGCGTACGACGCGGCCGGCTCGGGCGACGCGCGCGGTATGAGCGGGTACCTGACCTTCGCGACCGATCTTTTCGACGCGGCCACCGTGGAGACCTTCCGCGACCGCCTCGTGCTGATCCTGCGCGCGATCGCCGCGGACCCGCGGAGCGTGGTGGGCGATATCGACCTGCTCGGCGGTGACGAGCGGTCGAATGTGCTGCGGCACTGGGTGAGCACCCGGGCCGATGCCGGTCCCGGTGTGTTCACCGTCGACGGCGAAGCGGTCGACGAACCGGAAACGGCCACTCTCGCGAGTCTTTTCGATGCGGTGGTGGCGGAGCACGCACACCGCACGGCGGTGAAGTTCGAATCCGATCGGCTCACCTACGCCGAGCTCGACCGGCGCGCGAACGCGCTGGCGCGACGGTTGATCGCTACCGGAGCCGGTCCGGAAACGCTGGTGGCGGTATTGCTGCCGCGGTCGCTGGACCTGGTGGTCGCGTTGCTGGCCGTGATCAAGTCCGGCGCCGGCTACGTGCCGGTGGACCCGGACTCGCCGGCCGACCGGATCGCCTACGTGCTGGCCGATTCACGGCCGCAGGCCGTGCTGCTCGACGCCACCGTCGACGTGGAGCTGCCGGCGGAGTTGCCGCGGGTCCTGCTGGACGGTTCCGGCCCCGGGACCGGCGACGCGCCGGTCACCGACGCCGACCGGCTCAGCCCGCTGCGGCCGGACAACACGGCGTACGTCATCTACACCTCCGGTTCCACCGGCCGTCCGAAGGGCGTCGCGGTCGCGCACCGCAACGTGGTGCGGTTGTTCGCCAACACCGATCGGGAATTCGGGTTCGGGCCCGACGATGTGTGGACGCTGTTCCACTCCTACGCCTTCGACTTCTCGGTGTGGGAGCTGTGGGGCCCGCTGCTGTTCGGCGGCACCTCGGTGGTGGTGGATTACTACACCACCCGGTCGCCGGAGCAGTTCCTGGAACTGTTGCGCGCCGAACAGGTGACGGTGCTGAACCAGACGCCGTCGGCGTTCTACCAGCTGGCCGAGGCCGATCGGGGCGCGGACGCCGACGCCGCGGCGCTCGCGCTGCGGTATGTGATCTTCGGCGGTGAAGCGCTCGAACTGCGCCGGCTCACCGACTGGATCGAGCGGCACGGTGACGGAACCGCCGGGCGCACCGCGGTGGCCGGCGGCCGGGAGACCGCGTCGCCGCTGCTGGTGAACATGTACGGCATCACCGAGACCACGGTGCACGTGTCCTACCGGGCGCTCGACGCGGCGGTCGTCGCGGAGGCGGCCGGCAGTGTCATCGGCCGGGCGCTGGCCGGGCTGAAGACCTACGTCCTCGACGACCGGTTGCAGCCGGTTCCGGCCGGGGTGCCGGGTGAGCTGTATGTCTCGGGCGGGCAGCTGTCCCGCGGATATCTGGGACGCCCGGACCTGTCGGCGGCACGTTTCGTGGCCGATCCGTTCGGCGCGCCGGGCGAGCGTCTGTACCGCTCCGGTGACGTCGCGCGCTGGAACCGCTTCGGCGAACTCGAGTATCTGGGCCGTTCGGACGATCAGGTGAAGATCCGCGGTTTCCGGATCGAGCTCGGCGAGATCGAGGCGGCGGTGCTCGCGCAGCCCGGAATCGCCCAGGCGGCCGTGATCGTCCGCGAGGATCGCCCCGGCGATCAGCGGATCGTCGCCTATGTCGTCCCGGAAACCGGCGTCGCGCTCGATCCGGACGTGGTCCGCGACGGTACGGCCGGGCGGCTGCCCTCGTACATGGTTCCGTCGGCGGTCGTCGCGATGGACCGTATTCCGTTGACCATCAACGGAAAGCTGGACCGCAAGGCCCTGCCGGAACCGGTTTTCGCGGGCAGTGCGGCGTTCCGTGGGCCGCGGAATCCGGTGGAGCAGGTCATCGCCGAGGTGTTCGCCGAGGTGCTCGGTGTGGACCGGGTGGGTGCCGACGATTCGTTCTTCGCCCTCGGCGGCGACAGCATCGTCTCCATCCAGCTGGTGTCCCGGGCGAAGGCGCGCGGTGTGGTGTTCTCACCGCGGCAGGTGTTCGAACAGCGCACGGTGGCCGGGCTGGCCGCCGTCGCCCAGCAGGGCGAAGCCGCCGAGAGCGTGGTGTCGCTGCCCGAGCTCGAGGGTGGCGGGGTCGGCCGGATGCCGCTGACTTCGATCGTCCGGTTCATGGTCGAGCGTTCCGGTTCCTACGGCCGCTACCACCAGCTGACCACCCTGGGCCTGCCCGCGGGCGTGACCCGGGAGACCATCGTCGCGGTCATGGGCCCGGTGCTGGACCGGCACGATATGTTGCGGTCGCGGCTGTTCGAAGCGGACGGCGAATGGATCGTCGAGACCGCGGAACCGGGTTCGGTCGATGTGGACGCGCTGATCGACCACACCGTTTTCGACGCCTCCGCCGATGAGCGGCAGATACTCGATATCGCCCGCGCGGCCGTCGATGCCACGCTGGACCGGCTCGATCCCGGTAACGGTGTCGTAGTGCGGTTCACCTGGCTGGAACCCGATACCGCCGACCGGGCCGGATACCTGGTCGTGGTCGCGCATCACATGGTGGTCGACGGTGTCTCCTGGCGCATTCTGACGCCGGACTTCCTGCTCTCCGCCGGTGCGCACAGCGCCGGTCAGGAGCCGGAGCTGTCGGCGCCGAGCACCTCGATGCGCACGTGGGCGCACGCGATCGACGAGCACGCGCACAGCGCCGAGCGGGTCGCCGAACTGGAGTACTGGCAGACCGTCGCCGGTACCGCCGATCCGTTGCTGACCACCCGTGCGATGGACCCGCTGGTCGATACCGCCGGGTCGGTCGAGATCCATACGGTGGAGGTCTCCGCGGAGGTCACCCGGGCGCTGCTCACCACCGTGCCCGAGTTGTTCCACGGTGGGGTCAACGACGGCCTGCTCACCGCACTCGTGCTGGCCACCCTCACCTGGCGGGCGCAGCGGGCCCCCGCGGCGTCGACGGCGGATCCGCTGCTGATCCGGCTCGAGGGTCACGGCCGTGAGGAAGAGGTCGTGCCCGGAGCCGACCTGTCCCGCACGGTCGGCTGGTTCACCACGATCTACCCGGTGCGTTTCGTAGCGGCCGGGATCGACACCGCGGCCGCGCTGGCCGGGGGAGCGGCGCTGGGCGCGCTGATCAAATCGGTCAAGGAAGAGCTGATCTCGGTGCCGGACAAGGGCATCGGTTACGGTCTGCTGCGCTATATGAACCGGGAGACCGCCGGCGAACTGCCGGCCGCGCTGCCGGGCCAGGTGAGCTTCAACTACCTGGGCCGGTTCGGCGGCGCGAGCGATATCGCCCCGGGTATGCGTGATTTCGGCTGGTTGCCGACCGAGCTGGACCTGGACGCGGCGCTCGACGCCGATACTCCCGCCATGGCACCGCTGGATATCAATGCGGCGGTGGTCGGCGACAAGCTGACCGCCCGGATCGGGTACCCGACCACGCTGCTGTCGGCGGCCGAGATCGGCGAGTTCGGTGAATTGTGGTCGCGGGCGCTGGAAGCGGTCGCCCACCATGCGGCCTCGGCCGGGGCGGGCGGGCATACGCCGTCCGATTTCGGCCTGGTCGCCGTATCGCAGCCCGACGTCGACGCCATCGAGCGGCGGTTCCCGATGCCGGTCGCCGATCTGTGGCCGCTGTCGTCGATGCAGGCCGGTATGTGGTTCCACGCGCAGCTCGCCGCGGAATCGGTGGACGTATATACCGCGCAGGTGGTGCTCACGCTGACCGGGCGGGTGGACGCCGAGCGGTTGCGCGCGGCGTCGCAGGCCCTGGTGGACCGCTACGAGAATCTGCGCACCGCCTTCCTCACCGATCACGACGGCAATGCCGTGCAGGTGGTGCTGAACCGGGTGCCGGTCGAATGGATCGAGTACGACCGCAGCGCCACCGGTACCGCCGACGACCTCGTCGAAGCCGACCGATTGCGGCGTTTCGATCTGACCGAGCCGCGGTTGGTGCGGTTCATGCTGATCAAGACCGGCGCCGAGACCTGGCAGTTCGTGGTGTGCAACCACCACATCCTGCTCGACGGCTGGTCCATGCCGCTGCTGATGCGGGATCTGCTGATGCTCTACGCCGTGCACGGCGACGGCGCGGCGCTGCCGGCGGTGCGTTCCTACCGGAACTTCCTGGACTGGGTGGGCCGCCAGGATCATCGGGCCTCGCTGCGCACCTGGCAGACCGCGCTGTCCGGCCTCGACGAACCGACGCTGCTCGTGCGCGGCGACTCCGCGCACGAGATCACCACGCTGGCCGGTGAATACGTGTTCGACGTGGACGCCGAGATCACCGCGCGGCTGACCGCGCGGGCCGCCGAACTCGGCGTCACCGCCAACACCGTCCTGCAGGTCGCGTGGGCGATCCTGCTGGGCCGGCTGACCGGTCGTGATGATGTGGTGTTCGGTGCGACTGTGTCGGGTCGTCCGCCGGAGTTGTCCGGTGTGGAGTCGATGGTCGGGTTGTTCATCAACACGATTCCGGTGCGGGTGCGCTTC
>NZ_JBSFRU010000131.1:0-16110 GCF_053589395.1 Nocardia sp. NPDC003345 | reverse complement strand
CCACCACCGCCAGCTCGACCTCCCAGTCCAGAGCGTCGGTCTCGGCCGGTTTGACGATCGGGTCGGCGGCCCCGATGAGGCTGTCGGCGAATTTGGGGAAGAGCGTCGGATAGGCGGGGAGCTCGCGCCCCATTTCCTTGATGTGGTTGGTGTAGTTGTGCCCGACACAGATCACCTTCGACGGATTCGGCACCACCGGCGCGAAATCCGCATCGGAGGCCGGCCAGGTCCGTCCCGTGGCGGCGGCGGCGATCGCGGCCCAGTTGTCCTGCGCGAACAAGGCGCCGAGGTCCGCGTAGCCGAGGTCCACCAGGGTGTCGCCGTCGAGGCGCACCGCGCGGGTGCCGCCGTCGATACGCAGGGTGGCGAGTTTCATCGGAGAGTCTCCTGACGGTCGAGCCGGAGCGCCTCGAAAACGGGCGCGTCCGAGAAACGGAAGAGGTCGAGGGCGCCGGAATCGGAATCGGTGGTACCGGCTTCCGATACGGCGGAGAACGCCTGCCAGGACGGAACCACGAACAGGTCGCCCCGGGTGACCGACCAGGATGTGTCACCGACGGTGACCGTGCCGGACCCGTCGAACACCTGGAATACCGAGGACCCGGTCTCGCGTACCGGCGCGGTTTCGGCGCCGCGGGCTATCCGGTGGAACTCCGCGCGGATGGTCGGAAGTACATCGGTGCCGTCGTGCGGATTCGAGAACCGCACGGCCGCGTGCCCGGGTTCCACGGTGCCGCCGTAACCCTCCCGTTCCAGCAGCAGCTGATCCCGCAGCGCCGCATCGGTGTGCTCCCATTTGTAGGCGAGCAGCGGCGAACCGGGCGCCACCTCGGCCACCGACAGCGGTCGCAGCCCCGGATGGCCCCACAGCCGTTCCGACCGGGACCGTTCCGGCGTGATGCGTTCGGCCGCATCGATCTCGGTACGTCCGAACTGGAAGAACTGCGATTCCATCGTGTACTGGAACGGGATGTCCAGCCCGTCGATCCAGGCCATCGGTTCCGAGGTCGCGTTGTGGTGGGCGTGCCAGTTCCAGCCGGCCTGCGGCAGGAAGTCACCGCGGCGCATGGGCACCGCGTCCCCGGTCGCGGTATCGCCGGTGCCGCCGACGACGGTCCATACTCCCGAACCCTGCACCACGAATCGGAAGGCGTGCTGGGTGTGCCGGTGCTCGGGCGCGTCCTCGCCCGGCATCAGATACTGGATCGCCGCCCACAGGGTCGGGGTGGCGAACGGCCGTCCGCCCAGCGCCGGATTCACGAGCGCGATGGCGCGTCGTTCCCCGCCGCGCCCGACCGGCACGATATCGCCCGCCCGCGCCGCCAGCCGCAGCAGATTCTCCCACCGCCACAGGTGCGGTACCGCCCGCGAGCGCGGATGGGCCGGCATCAGATCACCGATCTCGGTCCACAGCGGAACCAGCAGCTCCTGCTCGAAACCCCGGTAGAGGTCCTCGAGGGCGGGGGTGACATCCGGCTGGTCCGGCGCCGCGACCGCCCGCAGGCGGACGGGGGGGTCAGTCGTGCTCATATGGCCTACAGTGGCGGTTGTCGATTCAGCAGAACATCAAATTCTGGAGAGCAGAACAGGCGGCAATGGGTAGCACGTCCCCGAAGAACCCCCCGGCATATGTCGTGACCAGCGCGGATCACGCGCTGCGGGCGGCGGTGATGCTGCAGCTCGAGGGCGGGCTCACGGTCAGCCAGGTCGCCGAACGGCTCGGGGTGGCGCGCTCCACCGCACACCGGCTGCTGCAGACCCTCGTGTACCGGGATTTCGCGGTGCAGGACGAACAGCGCGTGTACCACCCGGGCCCGGTGCTCGAGCTGGCCGCGCATTCGCAGTCGCGTACCTCACGCCTGCGGGCGGCCGCGCTGCCGCATCTGCAACGGGTGGTCGACCTGGTGGGGGAGTCGGCGAATCTGACCATCCGCACCGGCGATACCACCCGGTTCATCGCCAGCGTCGAATGCCGCCAGGCGCTGCGGGTCGGGTCCCGGGAGGGGATGGTGTTCCCGGCCCACCGCACCACGGCGGGCCTGGTGTTGCTCGCCGACCTCGACCCGGCCGAACTGGACGAACTCTACGACGAGTCCCGGTACACCGGACGCCCCGACGAGCGCCCGGACCTCCCGCGCCTGCGGAACCTGCTCACCCGTGTCCGCTCGGCGGGGTTCGCGCTGAACGACGGGTTGTCCGAGCGCGGGGTGGTGGCGGTCGGAGTCCCCGTCCGGGATGCGGACGGAACGGCGCTGGCGGGTCTGTCGGTCTCGATGCCCTCGGTCCGCTACGAACCCACCCGGCTTCCTACCCTCGTGGCCACCCTCCACCGCGCCGCGGACGCGATCGAAACAGGGTGAACTACGTCTGCGGGGCGCGGACCATACCGGAACCCACGTCCAGCGGATCGGCGTCCGCGGTGAGTCCGTCGAAGGTGGCTCCACCGATCAATTTCGACTGGAGCAGAACCGGATTGAGCGGCCCCTGCCGCGCGAGTTTCTCCGCCCACAGCGCGGTGACGCCCGCGACATGCGGCGTGGCCATACTCGTTCCGCTCAGTGCCCGGGTGCCCCCGCCGGGCTTCGCGCTGACGATATCGACTCCGGGAGCGGCGACCGTCGCCCGGGTGTTGGAGAAAGGTGCGATCGTGAGACCGGGGCCGTCCGGGCCGAGCGCGCCGACGGCGATGACCCCCGCCGAAGCGGCCGGCGGTGAGACGTTGATCTCGAAGGGCGGAGTCCGGTCCCTGCCGCTCTCGTTCCCGGTGGCCGCGACCACCAGTACGGCCTGTGAGACGGCGGCCCGGGCGTCGAGCATGGTGGAGAGATGTTCGAACAGCCGGATATTGGCTCGATACTGTTCGAGCGCGATAGACGTGGCGACCGCGATGTCGAACCCCGCTTCGTCCACGAGTTCGCGTACCCATCCCGGAAAGTCGATGCCCAGCGACATCGAGATGACCGTCGCCCCATTGTCCGCCGCCCACAGGATCGCCTGGCTCAGGGTGTCGCTACCACCGCCGGCGGGTCCGCCGAGAACCTTTCCGATCAGGGCCTTCGTGACACCGGGAGCGACTCCGATACGGAGGCCGCCCACATCGCGTCCGAATATCGTGCCGGCGCAATGGGTGCCGTGGCCGTTGGTGTCCTTCGCGCTGTCGCCGCCGGTGAAGTCCTTCTGGAGAAGGTCCACACCCGCGAAACAGGAATGCGCGGCGTCGATCCCGGTGTCGAGCACCGCCACGGTGACCCCCGCCCCGGTGAAGGGCGAGGTGGGCGCCCCGACGGCGGTCACTCCCCATGTCGCCGGGCCCGCTTCGGGTTCGAGTCCGGGTGAGGCGGCCAGGGGTTCCACGAGTTTCATCGGGAGAGCGGGGGCGAAACTCAGTACCGTCGGGTCGTTGACGATCGCGCGCAGGGTGCGCCGGCCGACGTGTTCATCGATCTCCACTGTCATATCCGCGGCCGGTTCGGCCATCGACTCGGTGGCCACGGCGCCCGGACCGTCGTTCGGGTCGCGGGTCGCGCCCAGCGCCGGGGCGCGCAGGATGATCATCTTCTGATCCAGGGTCGTCTCGGGGACTACGGCGGTCATTTTCCTCTCCTGCTCTATCGGCCGATATCGATATCGGCGAAGATCGCGGCATGATCGGAGGCCGCGTGCACCTTGCCGGTCATGGTGTCGAAATGGGGGAACAGGGTGCCGTGGGTGCCGCCCCAGACGCCCTTCCGGAAGATGCCCGCCGCCGTGGTGCGGTCGAACAGATCCGGTGAGAGCAACAGATAGTCGATCTTGTTGTTCTGCGTTCCGTTGCCGAACGTTCCGGGCCGGTCCTCGTCGGGATCACCGTCGTCGAAGTCCGGCGCCTCGGCGAAATCGGTGAGGTCGGTATCGTCGAGCAGCGGCTTCAGGGGAGCGCTGCCGGGGGTGTCGTTCAGATCTCCCATGACCACGATGTGCTCGAAACCCTCGGTCCGCCGTTCCCGATAGATCCGGGCGACCTCTTCGGCTTGTCTGCGCCGGCGTTTATCGCTGGTCGCCTGATTCGAGCCGAATTTGCTTTTCAGGTGATTCACCAGCACGAGCAGGGGCCGGCCGGGCAGGCCGCTGTCGTCGGGAAAGGTGAAGTGGTATTCGGGGCAGTCGCGGCTGAAGACGCGGTTACCGAACGGCCCGTCGTCCACATGCGAGCGGATGGCACGGATCGGGTACCGGTCGGTGGCGAGGATTCCGACGTCGATACCCCGGCTGTCGTTGCCGTCGATCAGCATCACTCTCGGATAGCGGGGCGCGTCACCGTCGGGGATCAGGGTGTCGCCGAAGCGGCGTAGCGCGATCCGGTCCTCGGCCTCGACGACGCCCACGATATCCGCGTCCACCTCACGAATGACCCGGGCGGTGTGGGTGATGGCGAGTGCGTCGATGCGGTCTTTGATCAGGTCCACCCAGCCCACCCAGTCCGCACGGCCCTCCGCGACCACGACAACGGCCTCTTCGCCGCCGGGCGGTCGCTTCAGCAACTGACCACGGATCTTGCGCAGCACGGCGAAAGTGTTCTTCCGCTCCGGATCTCCATCGTCGAGCAGCAGGCGCAGCCGCTTCAGCAGGTCCAGGATCTCGGTCTTGTCGGCCGCGCTGTAGGTCTCGTGCTCGAACAGCGTGTTCACCCGGGCATGGGCGTCCAGGATCTCGGTGGAGACCGTTTCGGGGGCACTCATGGCCCGTGGCCGGGAGAACAGATTCTCGACGTTGTAGGCGGCGATTCGCAGATGATCGGTGGGCATCCCACTGCTCCTTCCGGGTCGGTGGTCGATCGGCCGATATGGCGGCGCGGGCGCCGCGGCGGGTGCGGTATGCGGGGTCGGGTCATCCGTCTCCCCCGGTCAGGAAGCCGAGCAGATAGTCGCGAACCACTTCGGTGGCCCCGTCCGCGTCGTCGAGGAAGTTCCTGCGGTGTTCCGGACCGGAGACCCCGCCGTAGTCGGTGACGACCGCGATGAGTGTGTGCGACGACTGTGCTTCGAGCCGGATCACGCACAGGCCGTGGGGAGCGAGATTCGACCTCATCGGCCCAGCGTCGCGCACCCGGCGTCACCCGTGCGTCGCGATCGGGCCGGTAGGCCCGGCCTCCGCGCGGGCGACCGGAGAAGGGTGGTCGAATCGGTATCGGCAGTCGTGGCGGTTGTGACGGCCCGGTGACGCTCGAGAATTATGCTTGTCGGCTATCACAGGCAGGCAGTGAGCTGAGGTCATGGACACTCCGAGTCGGCGACGCGACCCGGAAAGCGTCGCTTCGTATCTGCATTTGTTCGGCGGACCGTATGTCACGGTCGGCGCGCAGCGTCATGAGGTCGCCGAGGGAAGTAAGCGGCTGCTGGCTCTGCTGGCATTACGGCACGGCCGGCTGGAACGCTGCTGCGCGGCCGGTCTGCTCTGGCCCGGTGTCCTCGATCGGCGGGCCTGCGGAAATCTGCGTTCGGTGCTGTGGCGGTTGCGTGCGGCGGGCCTGGAACTGGTGGCCTCCGACCAGGTATCGCTCATGCTGCGCGCGGATGTCCGGGTCGATGTGGACGAGGTGAGCGCGTGGGCGCACCGGGTGATCCGCGGGTCGCACGCGGCAGCCGACCTGGTATTGGACCCATCGGTCGACGCGGCCCTGGATTTGCTGCCGGGATGGTACGACGATTGGGCGATCTTCGAACGAGAGCGGCTACGGCACCGGGTACTGCACGCACTCGAGAATCTGAGCAGGCTGCTCTGCGCCCGGGGCCGGTATGCCGAAGGCGTGGAGGCGGCGTTGCTCGCCGTGGAAGCCGACCCGATTCGGGAAAGCGCTCAGCAGGCGCTGATCGAGGCCCACCTGTCCGAGGGCAATATCGGGGAGGCCCGGCACGCATACCTGGCCTTCCGCCGTTTGATCCTGCGCGAACTCGGTGTACCGCCGACCCGGCGGCTGACCGGCCTGCTCGCGCGAGAGCCGGTATCGGAGAACGCGGACGGCCATGCGGTGGCAGCGGGTGCGATCGGCGAACAACTCGGTCAGGTGGGTGGATTATGAACTATCGCGGACTTGTCCAGGCGGCATGGCTCGAGCAGATCCGGGCCGCCGCGAAACGTTACGCGGCCACCGAGACCAGACGCGAGGACGTCGAACAGCGCCGGAGCCGGAAGGACAGCCCGGTCGTCGATTCGCCCGAGCAGATCAGCGCCCGCGCGCAGCGCCTCGCTGTCCACGGTGAGATGCCGGTCGAGGCCATGGTCGAGGCCGGCCGGACCGCGTCCGCCGACCGGCTCACCACGCTGGAGCGGATCATCGGTGCGAGTAACGAGCTGCAACCGGCGAACTTCCTGGCACGCGGGGCGCGAACGGCGGCGTCGGTCGCCCGGATATCACTGGTTCGCAACGGCCGTGACATCCCCGTGGGCACCGGATTCCTGGTATCGCCGCGGCTGCTGCTGACCAACAACCATGTACTTCCCGACCAGGACACCGCGGCACAGGCCTTCGTCGAATTCGGTGCCGAGACCACGATCGACAACGAGCCGTGCCTACCGATGCGGTTCCGTCTCGACCCCGATTTCTTCGTCACCGACGAGCATCTCGATTTCACTCTCGTACCGGTCCGGCCGGGCCCCGACGGCCGGACGCCCGCGGATATCACCGGCTGGTGGAACCGCCTGGTCGCCGATCAGGGGAAGATCGTCATCGGTGAGGCCATGAACATCGTCGGCCATCCGATGGGCCGGCTCAAGGAGATCGGGATCCGCAAGAACCGCCTCGATCTGCAGTTGGACAACTTCCTGCACTACTCGACGGATACCGAACCGGGAAATTCCGGATCGCCGGTCTTCAACGATCAGTGGGAAGTCGTCGCGCTGCACCATTCCGGCGTGCCGAGCACCGATGAGCAGGGGCGGATCCTGCGTCGCGACGGGACACTCTGGAGCCGGGACGACGGTGACGACGCGATCGGCTGGACGGCGAACGAGGGCGTACGGATCAGTCGGATTCTCGGCCATCTGGCCGGGCTCGAGCGCACCGCCCGCCACCGGGAGTTCTTCACCGAACTCGGACCCGAGTCCGGACTCGTCGCCGAGCCCCCCGGCCCGATTCCGGTGCCCGCCACCGAACGCGCCGTGCCCGCGGCCCCGATCGCGGCGCCGACGGTGCATCGCCGCGGTCACCCGGCTCGCCCGGATGCCTTCGGCGGCACACGCCACCTGCTGTTCCTGCACGGTCGCAGTCAGCACGGCCGCGACCCGGAATTGTTGCGCCGGGAATGGACCGCCGGTCTGAACAAGGGGCTCACCCTCGCCGGATTCGGATCGCTGGACCCGGCCGACGTGTACTTCCCCTATTACGGCGACCGGTTGGCATCGCTACTGCAATTTCCCGAGACAGCCGCTCCGGGGCCCGAGGCCGTCGTCGACCATGCCGAGGCGATGGCGCCGGCCGCACCACCGGCCCGTGCGGTCTACGAGGAGATCCTGCGAGACGCCGCCACCGAAGCCGGTCTTCCCGAGGACGACCGATCGGCGCACCCCATCGAGGCCGAGGGCCTGGGCGCACTGGGCAGTATCGTCGTGGGCAAACTTCAGCGACAGCTCGGCTGGCTCGCCGCGCGCAGCGATCTGGACGACCTCATCATCGCGCAGGTCTTTCGCGACGTCGCCGCGTATCTTTCCGACGAGCAGATCCGGCACGCTGTCCTCGACTGTGTACTCGAAACCGTCCCGGACTCGGGACAGCTCACTCTGGTGAGCCACAGCCTGGGCACCGCGGTCGCCATGGATCTGCTCACCGTGCTCCCGTCCCGGCTCGAGGTCGCCGTTCTCGTCACCGCGGGCAGCCCGCTCGGGCTGGACGCGGTACACAGCAGACTTCTGGTCCGCGGTCCGAATCGGCCGGAGCGGGTAGGCGACTGGCTCAACGCGTGGGCGGCGGTGGACGCGATCACCATCGGCTGCCCATTGCGGCACACCTGGAAGGGGCAGCTTCGGGAGGTCCCGGTGGACAATCCCGGGGAGCGGGCCCACAGCATCGCCGAATACCTCGCGCACCCCGCGGTGGCGCAGGCCGTCCACGGCGGTACCGCGGCCGGCTGATACCGCCGGGAGCGGGTTCGGTCCGGGCCGCCGGTCGGCGGGTTGCGGTCAGCGGAGTTCGTCTTCGGCGGCGGCGAGGGCGGCGAACTCCTCGTCGGGGGAGCCGGCGACCAGACGGGTCCGGCTGTAGCAGGCAAAATACAGTAGGAACAGCGCGAATACGACCAGGCATCCGAAGGCTGCCGTGGAATCCACGAGGAAGGTCGCGATTACCGACAGGACGGCGATCACCAGGGCGAAACCCGCGGTCGCCACGCCGCCGGGCGTCCGGTAGGGCCGCGCCATAGCCGGTTCCCGGATCCGCAGCACGATATGGCTGACCATCATGAGCACGTAACTCAGCGCGGCGCCGAACACGGCCATATTGAGCAGGGTCGCGCCGTTGCCGAAGATCGACAGTACGAAGCCGATGACTCCGGGCACGATCAACGCGAGCGCGGGGACCCTGCGCGCGTTGGTGATCGAGAGCCCACGGGGCAGATAGCCCGCCCGCGACAGTGCGAACAGCTGCCGTGAATAGGCGAAGATGATGGAGAAGAAGCTGGCGACGAGGCCGGCGAGGCCGATGTAGTTGACGACCGTCGCCGCGGTTCCCGAGCCGAGTGCTTCGACGAGGGGGTTGCCGGATGCCTGCATCGCCGCGGCGCCGCCGGCGCCCGGGACCAGCACCAGCACCACCGCGCCCGTTCCGAGGAGCACGGTCATCGCCGCGATGATGCCTCGCGGCACATTGCGCGCGGGGTCGCGTGCCTCCTCGGCGGCGAGCGGGACTCCTTCGACGGCGAGGAAGAACCAGATGGCGAAGGGCAGCGCCGACCAGATGCCGAGGTAGCCGAACGGCAGGAACTCGCTCGCGCCCGCGGCATCCGGATCGGGGGCGATATCGGTCAGATTCGACCAGGAGAAGCTGCCGAGGCTCGCGAACGCGAAGATCACGAGACCGATGAGCGCGATGGCCGTGATGACGAACATCGCCTTGAGTGCCTCACCGACGCCTGCCAGATGTATGCCGACGAACAGTGCGTAGACCGCCAGATAGACCCACCATCCGTCGACGATGCCGAACAGTCCGAGGGATTCGACGTAGGCGCCGATGAATGTGGCGATCGCGGCCGGCGCGATCGAGTATTCGATCAGCACCGCGGTTCCCGTCGCGAACCCGCCCCACGGACCCAGGGCCCGGCGCGCGAAGGTGTAGCCGCCACCGGCTGTCGGCAGGGCGGCCGACATCTCGGCCATACTCAGCACCATCGCGCCGTACATGGCCGCGATCACGACGGTGGCGACGGCCAGGCCGCCGAATCCGCCTTCCGCCAGGCCGAAGTTCCATCCGGAATAGTCACCGCTGATCACATAGCCGACGCCGAGTGCGGCCAGCAGCACCCAGCCCGCCGTCCCGGTGCGCAGTGTCCGCTTGCCGAGGTATTCCCGGTCGATTCCGGGGCCGGACTCGCCGGATTCGGTGACGCTCATTCGATACTCCCCGCAACGATCCTGCTCGTCCGGCTGTCATCTCCGCCGGGCCGATACCGGACATCTGGACAGCGTGAGAGTAATGATGAGATATTTCGCCACCCTTGCGCGCGTGTTTCGGCTCGTACACGGCGCGTCGCCCGGCAGGATTTCCCGGATGGCGATTAATTCCGGCGCCGGCGCCGGTCGGAATATCAGAGCAGAGATTCATCCGAATACCGACGGAGGAACCAATGACCGAGCAAAGCGCCGCCGCCCTGCCGCCGGTCGTCGATCGGCAGACCTGGCAGGCCGCGCTCGACGACCTGCGTATCCGAGAGAAGGCCGCCACCCGCGAACTCGACGCCATCGCCGCGCAACGCCGCAGGCTGCCGATGGTCGAACTCCCGGACTACACCCTGACCGGCCCGGACGGTCCGGTCCGGCTGGTGGATATCTTCGACGGGCGCTCCCAGCTGATCGTCTACAACCACATGTGGTCCGACGGCGCCGAGTGGCAGTGCGGCGGGTGTACCGGGCTCACGTCGCAGTACGTCCGGCTCGGCTGGCTCGACAACTACGATGCCCGCTTCGTCATCGTCACCAACGGGCCCATCGGCGAAGCGCTCGCCTACCGGGCGAAGGTAGGCAACACGATGGACTGGTTCTCGTCGTCGGAGAGTTCGTTCGGCGCCGATGTGGACGCGCCGCCCGGCGGTGGTTTCGCGGTGAACGTCTTTCTCCGCGACGGCGATACGGTCTACCGCACCTGGCATACCAGTGGCCGCGGCACCGAACAGCTCAGCTACACCTTCGCGCTGGTCGATACCCTGCCGTGGGGGCGCCAGGAGGACTGGCAGGATTCGCCGGACGGCTGGCCGAAATCGCCCGCCTACTCGAAATGGCTCGACTCGCCGGATGTCGCGCGGCTGTACGGACCGGACGCCGTGCGGTCGTCCGATCGCCGGTGATCGCATGGGGCGCGGATGAGATGCCGGGATTCCGCGCGGGTGCCTGCGGCCGGTGACGGCCGGGCCGGTCGCGTACCGTACGCGACCGGCCCGCCGCTACCGGATCAGTGCGCGAACACCAGGCCGTTGTCGCCGCTGCCGGCCGCCTCGTCCGGCGCGGACAGCCGCACGATCCGGCGCGGCAGCCCTACGGCGACCAGTGCGCCGAGCAGTGCCGTCGCGGCGCCGATCAGGAACGCGATGGTGAAACCGCGATCCAGGTAGAACACCGCGCCCTGGGTCATCTCCGGCGGGATCGGCGCGATATAGGAGTTGTTCAGCACCGTGAACGCGATAACCGGCAGGACCGCCGGGAACACGCTCTGCGAGACCCCGACGATGCTCGCGGTGCCGGCCTGCAGTTGCGGTGGGACGGCTTCGATCAACAGGTTCGGCACCGCCGCGTACGCCATGCCCATCCCGGTACCGAAGATTCCGGCGAAGACGATGAGCAGTGCTTTGCTGTCGTGGACGACAGCGGTCAGGGCGAACCCCGCGGCCATCAGCAGCATGCCGGTGGCCAGCAGCGGGCGGGGCCGGGTATCGCGGCCGACGAGCAGCCCGACGAGCACGCCGCCGGCCACCACCATCAGCCCGATCGGCGCCTGGAAGATCGCGAAACCCTCCGCGCTGACGCCGAACCCGTAACCGAGCCCGAGCACCGCCGGAGTCATGGCGAGCATCGGCAGCAGGATGGTGAACAGCCCGCTCGCCCCGTAGCACAGGCCGGCGCCGATGGTGGTCAGCAGGACGGGCCGGTGGCCGAGGACCGCGAGGTCGATCAGTGGTTCCCGGACCATCCGCGCGGATACCGCCCAGGCCAGCAGCAGCACCACGCCGCCGACCAGGTACGCCAGGGTCGATTCGTCGCGCCAGCCCCAGGTCGGGCCGAAACTCACGGCGATCAGCACACCGGCGATACCGCCGCCGAGCAGTATCGCGCCGGGCAGGTCGATCCGGGAACGCAGCCGCACCGGTGATTCGGCGGTGGTCAGCAGGATCAGGGCCCCCAGGATCACGAGGCCGATCACGAAGAACCAGAAGATGCTGCGAAACCCGTGATTGTCGATCAGCCAGCCGGTGAGGAACGGCGCGGGGATGGCGATCAGGCCCATACCGCTGGTCGCGATGCTGACCGCCAGCGCGATCGTTCGCGCCGGGAACACATCCCGGATCAACGAGTAGCTCAGGAACAGGCACGGGACCAGCAGGCCTGTCAGGGCGCGGCCGGCGATGAGTACCGCGTAGCTGCCCGCGAGCGCGGAGACCAGCGATCCCGCCGCGGCCACGGCGACACAGCCGAGCAGGGCCTTACGTTTGCCGTACATATCCGCGAGCTTGCCGATCAGTGGCGCGGTGACGGCGCCGACCAGCAGGAACGAGGTGAGCAACCAGGCGCCCTGGGTGGTCCGGTAATGCGCGGCGATCGACGGGAGCGCCGTCGAGATCATCATGTAGCTCACCGCGAGCATCTCGAGCAGTAGCACGATCGAGGCGAGCGAGAAGATCAGCCGGGGTGTCCAACGCTGTGGGGCGTCGGAGGTGGGGGTGGGAGCGACCATCGGGGGTCCTTTCGGGTGGTTCCCGCATTCGGCGATCGGCCGGAACGCGTAACCGACATCACACTTTCTCCGGGTCCGTCACCGGCTCGGCGTTCCCATCCATCGGGAGACGGATATGCCCGATAGTCATATCGAGGCACAGAAATCCGCGCTGATCAGCGGGTTGCCCGGGTAGCACACACTCCGAATCCGGGCACGTACGATTCGCTTACGTAGCCACGTGGCCCGCGGTGCTACCGGGCCGGCCCCGTGGTGTCCGCGGGGCCGTCGAGTGCGGGCAATGGGCGCCGGCAGATTTCCCGGGCCTCTGCGGGCGACAGGCCGAACATCCGCAGCAGGTCTTCGGTCACCCGGTCGGCGTCCGTGGCGTCGTCGCGTTCCGGATGATCGTGGAGCAGCCGGCCGAGGGACAGTGCGGCACCCGCGACGACCCGCATGGCCAGTTCGGGATCCCGGACGTCGAATCGTCCGGCCGCGGCGGCGTCCTCGATATCGCGGCGGACTCGCGGCGCGAGCCCGATATCGGAGTCCAGGAGATCGAACCCGTTGTTGATCAGTGCCTTGCTGAGAGTCGGGTTCAATCGGTGCAGACGGCCGGTGAGGCGGAAGCTCTGCGCGAAGACCTGGGCCGGATCGCCGATATCCGCGCAGAGCCGGTCGAGAATCGCGCCGAAGCGGTCCAGGGCTTCTTCGACGGCGGCCCGGAACAGTTGCTCGCGGCTCTCGAAGTGGTTGTAGAACGATCCCATACCCACATCGGCCGCCCGCGTGATCTCGAGAATCGGCGCGGTGCGGTTTCCCTCGGCCAGCATCGCTTGCGCGGCCCCGACGAGCGCGGCGCGCGTGCGCGCCTTACGCCGTTGCAGGCGGCTGGGTTCCGGGTCGGCCCCCGTGGTCATCTGTTCACCTCCCCGACACGTCAGCATGCTAGCGCAGCGGCACCGTCGAGATTGACGAAAGCTTCAGAAGCGCTTGACTGCAACATGATTCATAAGTGACGATATCGTCAGTCTTTTGAGGGGAGGGGCCGATGGACGGTCCTCATCGTCATGGTTCGCATACCGGTCTGCATTCCGAGCGCGGCGCGGCGGCGGGCGAACATCCCGGCCGGGCGGCCGATCCGATAATCAAAGTGCGCGGTCTCGCCTGGCTCGAGTTCGAGAAGCCCGATCTCGACGGCGCGGAGACGTTCGCCCATGCCTTCGGCTTCACCACCGCCCTGCGCACCGCCGAGGAGTTACATCTACGGGGAACCGATCCGGAGTCTCCGTGCGTGCTCGTCCGGCGCGGCGACCGGTCCCGGTTCCTCGGCCCCGCTTTTCGTGCCGCGGACTCCGCCGATCTACTTCGTCTGGCCGAGTACGCGGGTGTTCGCGTGGCACCGCTGCCGGATTCGCTGGGCGGGGCGACAGTCGAACTTCGTGATCCGAGCAACCTGCGGGTCGGCGTGGTCTCCGACACCCATGTCCTGCCGGCGCTTCCGCCGCAGCAGCCGCTCGGGCTCAACTTCGGACGCGATGCCCCGCGGATCAACGCAGCGCAGCGGCCACCGCGGGAGCCGGCCCGAGTGCAGCGGCTCGGACACGTGGTGATCGAAACGACCAAGTGGCGAGAGACTCTCGACTGGTACCTCGAGAAGCTCGGGTTGATCGTCAGCGATTTCCTGTACTACCCGGGGCAGCGGCACCGGGGGCCGGTCATGGGGTTCATCCGCTGTGATCGCGGGTCGGTTCCGACCGACCATCACACACTCGCGCTGATGCTGGGCCCGTCGAACCGATACGTGCATTCGGCGTATCAGGTCGCGGACCTGGACGCGCTCGCCGCCGGGGGCGAGCATCTGCGCGAGCAGGGTTACCGCCGGTCGTGGGGTATCGGCCGCCATATCCAAGGCAGCCAGCTCTTCGACTACTGGCGCGATCCCGACGGTCTCATGGTCGAACACTTCAGTGACGGCGATATGTTCGACCACACTCTCGATCCCGGCTGGGCCCCGATGAGCGCCTCGGGACTGGCGCAGTGGGGCCCGCCCGCCACCAAGAACTTCCTCGGTATCCAGCCCGGACCCGAATTGCTGCGCACCGTTCGCGAAGTCGTCGGCGCGTTGCGGGCGGACAACGAATTCGATTTCCAGCGCTTGCGCGGGATGCTGAAGGTGCCCGGCTCGTGAGCTCCGGCGTGCGGATCGTTTGATCCGGGAGCGGCCGGGTATCCGAGCGCCGAGCAGGAGGTCGGTTCGTATGTCGCAGAGCGTGGTCCGGCGCGGACACCCGGCGCCCGACTGGTCGGCGGGGCCACTGGCGCTGCGGTGGCGGTCGTGGCCGGGAGTGTTGCGGCGCAGTGTCGTCGGTTGTTACAAGGACAACCTGTTCGACTGGGCGGCGGCACTGACCTACTACAGCGCGATCTCGCTCTTTCCCGGGTTGCTCGTGGCCACGGCGCTGCTGGGATTGGCGGGGCCGTCCGCCGCGCAATCACTGATCGATACGATCCAGCAGTTCGGGCCGAACGACGGCAGCGAACTCATGGTGAACGCGATCGGGGAACTGCAGGGCAACCGGGCAGTGGCGGGACCGCTGGCCCTCGCCGGTGTGGCCGCGGCGCTGTGGTCCGCCTCCGGCTATATCGGCGCCTTCGTCCGCGCCTCCAATGTCGTCTACCGGACCACCGAGGGCAGGCCGATCTGGAAAACGGTACCGATGCAGATCGGTTTGACGGCCGCGCTGGTGGTGGTCGTATCGGTGTGTGCGATCGGAGTCGTGCTGACCGGCCGGGCAGCCGATGTGGTGGGCCACTGGCTCGGCTTCGGTTCGGTGGGGGTGCAGATCTGGGACATCGCCAAATGGCCGGTGCTGGCGCTGCTGGTGAGCCTGGCCGTCGCGCTGCTGTACTGGGCCGCGCCCAATGCCCGCCAGCCCGGATTCGCGTGGCTGACCCCGGGCAGCCTCCTGGCGGTGGTGCTGTGGATCGGCGCGTCGGCCGGTCTGGCCTTCTACGTCGGGCATTTCGATTCCTACAACCGCGTGTACGGATCCCTGGCCGGCGCGATCGTCTTCCTGGTCTGGCTGTGGCTCACCAATCTGTCGATACTGCTGGGTGCCGAATTCGATGCCGAACTGGCCCGGGGGCGGCGGATCGAACAGGGCTGCCCGCCCGGGCTGGAGCCGATCCTGCCGCACCGTGAGGTGCCGGACGACGAACCGGTCGTCCATGCCCCGTGCGAGCATGCGGTGGCTCCGGCTGCCGGGCGCTGAACGCCGGCGAGCCGGGGAACGGTCTAATTCGTGGTGTCGGACCTGGTGTTATTACCCGTGAGTAGGGGCCGGATTCCGCCGGTCCGCCGGGCTGGCTAGTGTCGGATCGACACCGGATGGTGCCCGTGCCGGTGTACTCGAGTGTGGAGGGCAGAGGAGTTATCATGACCGAGGCTCGTGAACTGCCCGGAACCGCCGCGTCGGCGCCGGACGCGCCCGTGGCTGCCCGCATCGACCGTATGCGCCGGCGGCTGGAACGCCTCATAGGCGTGGCCGCCACCGAGGGCAACGCGCTGGTCGCCCTGCGCAACGGGGACGAGATCTTCCCGGCCATGCTGGAGGCGATCGACGGGGCCCGGCACACCGTCGACATGATGACCTTCGTGTACTGGCAGGGCGATATCGCCCGCCGGTTCGCGCGGGCGCTCTCCGAACGGGCCGCTGCCGGGGTCCGGGTGCGGCTGCTGCTGGACGGGTTCGGTAGCCGGACCATCGAAAAAGACCTCCTGGCGATGATGGAACAGGCCGGCGTGCAGGTGGCGTGGTTCCGCAAACCGCTGTACCTGTCCCCGCTCAAACAGAACCACCGCTGCCATCGCAAGGCTCTCGTCGTGGACGAGGCCACCGCGTTCACCGGCGGCGTGGGTATCGCCGAGGAATGGTGCGGTGACGCCCGCAACGAGCGCGAGTGGCGCGATACGCATGTGCGGCTCGAAGGGCCGGCCG
>NZ_JBSFRU010000130.1:0-16116 GCF_053589395.1 Nocardia sp. NPDC003345 | reverse complement strand
GCGGTATGAGTTTCCTCGAGCGGTTCGGTGACGGCTTCGGCGGTGAATATGTGCCGGAGGGCGGGCAATTCGGGGTGGTGGATGGGTGCGGTGTCGATCGATTCGCCGAGCACGGAGCGGAGTCCGTCGAGGTAGCGGTGGCCGCGGAATTCGACCGTCGTGATGAGTACCTCCACGGCGGCGGCGCGTAGCTGGGCGATCAGTTCCGGCGGTTTCAGCAGGGTGCTCATCGGAACCAGGACCGCGCCGATCCGGGTGAGCGCGAGCGCGATCCGCACCCAGCCGACGCTGTTGGGGGCCACCAGCCCGGCCCGGGTCCCCTTGGTGATTCCGGCTTCCACGAACGCGGCGGCCAGCAGGCGGGTCGTGGCGTCGAGGTCGGCGTAGGTCGCCCGCGTATGGGGATCGATCACCGCCGGGTGCTGTCCGCGCTCGGCGGCGTGGCGGCGCAGCAGGGTATCGATGGTGTCGGTCGCCGCGGTGTGCTCAGGCATCGAAGGTCTTTCCGAGTCGCTGGATATCCACTTTGCCGCCGGGCAGCAGCGGCACCTCACCGGGCGGTAGCGCGGCGAAGCGGCGGGGGATCTTGTAGGCCGACAACTCCCGCCGCAGGCTTTCGCGCAGCGCGGTGCCGTCGACGGTGGCGTCCGGGGTGACGAGTACGGCCGCCACGATCTGGCCGCGGTCCGGGTCGGGCAGGCCGAGTACATGCGCGGGTGTGCCGGTGACCTTCGTGATGGCCTTCTCCACTTCGGCCGGTGCGACATTGGCGCCCGCGGTCTTGATCATGGCGCCGCGTCTGCCGAGGAAGTAGACGAAACCCTCGTCGTCCACGCGCACCAGATCACCGGTGTGGAACCAGCCGTCGGCGTCGAAACACTCCTCCCGGCCGCGGCCGTGGTAACCCTGCATCACATACGGTCCGCGGATGAACAACTCGCCGGTGGTGGCGTCGGTGCCGGTGCCGGGGTCGACGATCCGGGTATCGAATCCGGGTGCGGGCCTGCCGAACGAACCGCGCCGGTGTTCCGGCTGGACGGAGTCGTCGCCGCTGAGCAGTACCACGCTGCCCGCCTCGGTCATGCCGAGCATATTGTGCCGCAGCTCGGGGTCGGCGGGCCGTGCGTCGGCGGGCATGATCGCGTACAGATTGCCGCGGCGCATCGAGGACAGATCGCGGGCGGGGAAACTCGGGTGCCCGGCGAGGTGCGCGACCCCGGCCGCGAAACCGTTGGTGACCGTCGGTTTCTCGGCCTCCAGTAGATCGAGGGTGGCGCTCGCGTCGGTGGCGTCGGAACATACGAGTGTCGCACCGGAGAGCAGGGTCGCCAGCAGTGCGAAACCGAAGCCGCCGATCCAGAAGAACGGCGAATTGCAGAACAGCCTGTCTTCCGCGGTGAGGCGGCGGATCTCGTTGAGGTTGCGCTGATGGCCCAGTAGCGCGCCGTGGGTGTGTACGACGCCCTTCGGTGCGCTGGTCGAACCGGAGGTGTAGATGATCGACAGCGGATCGGCGGCGGCGACCGCCTGTTCCATCGCCGCGAGCAGTTCCTCGCCGACGGTGCGGGCGAGCCGGTCGAGTTCGCCGATATCGTGCGGTCCGGGGCCGGATCGGTGGCTTATCGTGATATGGCGCAGCTGTGGGACGGCCGGGCACAACAGCCGGTCGGTTACGCGCGGTGCCGTCCCGTGGAACGCTCCGGGTAGCGCCTCGGCCAGCCGGGCCACGTAATCGTGACCGCGATAGCCGTCGATCGACAGGAGTATCCGGATATCGCTGTCCACCAGCTGCCGGGTCAGCTCGCTCGTCGTGGCGAAGGTGGAGAAAGGCACCACCACGGCCCCGATCCGGGCGGCCGCGAACGCGGCGATCACGAAATCGGCCCCATTGGGGTACAGCAGGCCGATATGCGTGCCCTTACCGGCACCCAGTGCGATCAGCGCACGGGCGAGCCGGGCGGAACGAGCCTCCGCCCCGGCGTAGCCGAGACGTTCGCCATCACAGATCAGCAAGGGATGCTCACCACGGATGCTCGCCTGCCGGCGCAGCAGTGGGGCGAGGGTGTCGCTATCGGCCGGCACGGTTGCCCCCGTCGAGGTCTACCTGCCGCCCCTGGAACAATTCGGCGTACCCGGGAGCCGTGGGGTCGGCCCGGTCGTTGCCGGGGAAGACGTGATCGGCGACCACGTGCCCGGTGGCGTGCGGTAGACCCTCGCCCTCGCCAGGGACGGCGTCCGCGTTCTCGTGGGCAGTGGGGTCGGCGGACCTGTGCCCGGTCCGGCCGAGGGGCGGGTGCTCTGTGGGGTCGGCGGGTTCTTGCTCGGTGGGGTCGGCCGGCGCGTGCTCGGTGGGGCCGGAAGATTGGGCCTCGGTGGAGTGGCCGGGCGCGTTGCCCGCCGGGGGAATGGTCGCGTTTCCGTGCGCGGGGGCCTGTGCGTGCCGCGACGCGGCGGTTTCGAAATGACTCCGCACTGCCCGGAGGTCGGGCTTGCCCGAGGGGGTGCGGGGAATGGCTTCCACCACGGTCAGTTCCGTGGGAATCTCGTAGCGCGCCAGCCGGGTTTGCAGGAAGGTGGTCAACGCGCCGGGGGTTGCGTCCGCGCCGGGGTGCAGTTCCACCATCGCCACCGGTGTCTCGCCGAGCCGCTGGTCCGGCCGCCCGACCACCGCGGCGCCGCGCACCGCCGGATGACTTTCCAGGGCGCCGCGCACATCGTCGGGCATGATCTTGAAACCGCCCCGGATGATGGCCTGGTCCGCCCGGCCCAGGATCCACAGGAACCCGTCGTCGTCGATCCGGGCCAGATCGGTGGTGCGGACCCAGTCCGCTCCCGGTCCGAGCTGTCCCGGGACCACCTCGAGCAACCCCGCCTCGCCGGCGCCGAGCACCGTGCCGTGTTCGTCGACCACCCGCAGCCGGGCTCCGCCGGTCGCCCGGCCCACGCTGCCGCGCTTCGCCGTCCAGTGCCGTTCGTGATCGGGCAGCGTCCAGCCGGCCACGCCGCCGCCGAATTCGGTGGCGGCGTAGGAGGTCAGCACCGGGATACCGAATTTCTCGTAGAAGGCGTCGGCGTCATCGGCCGACAGCGGTGCCGTCCCCGAGGTGACGACGCGGATTCCGGCGAGGTCCTCGCGGCGCAGTCCGGAATGCAGCACCATCCGTAACGCCGCCGGTACCAGCGAGACCGCGCTCGGCCGGTGCGCGCGCACCGCTCGGACCCAGGACTTCAGCTCGAACCGGGGCAGCAGGACGAACGGCCGGGCTTCCGTCACGCATTGCAGCACCCGGAAGACACCGCCGATATGCACCAGTGGTGCGTTGACCACGGCGACCCCTTTGCGGGGCCGCGCCGGAGCGTCGGCCGCTGCCGGATCGGTCCCCATAATGCTGCGGGCCAGCATGTCGTAGCCGATGTCCACCCGTTTCGGCGGTCCGGTGGTGCCGCTGGTCAGCATGCGGACAGCCACCCCCGGTCGCGCCGCTTCGGTGTTCCGCGTGGTCGCCGTATGCCGGACCTCCGGCAGCGCGTCCGGACCCGGGATCGACACGACCGTGGTCTCCGGCGCCGGTACCACCAGCGAATCGAGGTCGTCGGGCGCGCCGATGAGCAGCGGCAGCCGAAGGGCGGCGATATCGTCGCGGGTCCGGTCGTCCCCACGCGACGGGTTGATCACCACCACGGTATCGCCGGCCAGCAGTACCGCCAGGAGCGCGGCCACGTGCTCGGGCCGGTTCCGCAGAAGAATCCCGATCGGCCGCGGCTCCCGGCCCGATTCGGTGACCGACCCGATGCGCTGGGTGAGCCCACCGATACGTCCCCACGAATACCAATGTTCGTCGAACTCCAGCGCGGGTGAATCCGGCTGCAATGCCAGGACATGGGCTATCCGCCGGCTCAGCGGGTGGGAGTGTAGTGCGGTATCGGTCATCAGCGGATCCTCGGTTCGGTCGCGGCGGGCGACCCGGCGGCCAGTTCGGATTTGCCGATCGGATTGCCGAGCCGGGTGTAGATGAGCCCGTGGTCGAGGGCCGCCCGGTAGGGCTTGTCGAGCGATTCCCAGATCGCCTTGACCGTGCCCTGGGTGGCGGCGGGCGGTTTGGCGGCGATGGTGGCCGCGATGCTGTGGGCGCGGGCCCATAGGTTTTCGCGGGCGACGACTTCCGACACCAGCCCGATCCGTAGCGCGGTCGATGCCGAGACCCGTTCGTCATTGCCCATCAGCGCCATCCGCAATGTCTCCCCGAGCCCGATCCGGCGCATGAGCCCGACCGGCTCCAACGCGGAAACCAGGCCCGCGGAGACGTGCGAATCGAAGAAGGTCGCCTCGTGCGAGCAGATCACCACATCGGATTCGTTGACGAAGTAGAACGCCCCCGCGGTGCACATCCCGTGCACCGCACACACCACCGGTTTCCACATCTTCTGCCATTTGGGGCTGAGCAGTTCGCCGGGATCCTCGTGATGCCAGACACTGGCCGGCTGTCCGTAGGCCGATTTGACGTCGAGTCCGGCGCTGAATGCCCGGTCGCCCGCCGCGCGGACGACGACGGCGTTGACCGAGTCGTCGAGTTTGATCGTGCGCCACGCGTGCCGGACTTCCTCGCACATCGTCCGGTTGAACGCATTCAGGCGCTCGGGCCGATTCAGGGTGAGTGTCGCGACACGTGCGTCCGAGTCGATATCGAGCAGGATCGTCTCGAATTCGCCTCTCCGGGCGTCTGTCGCAGTCTCCGTGCCGGTCACACCCGATGGCTCGGTGTGCTCGTTCGCCGGACCGGGGCTAGCGGCGTCCCGGGGCGCGGAATTCTTCGGCGGGCGGCTCATCTGCATTGCCAATCCGGCGTGCGCTTCTCGATGAACGCTTTCGGTCCCTCGAGTGCGTCCTCGGTGCGGGTGACGCGTTCCCGGAACGATTCGGCGAGTATTTCGGCCTCGTGCAGCGGGACGTTCAAGCCCTTGACGATCGCCAGGCGGGTTCCCCGGACCGCGAGCGGCGCGTTGGAATTGACGATTCCCGCGATCTCGTGGGCGCGTTCGAGTAGCCGATCGTGTGCCACGACCTCGGTGACCATCCCGAGTTCATAGGCGCGCTGGGCACTCATCCGCTCGTGTTTTCCCATCAGCGCCATTCGCAGCGCGACTGTGCGCGGCAGCACCCGGGCCAGGCGGACGACCTCACGGCCGGCGACCAGACCGATGCTGACGTGCGGGTCGAAGAAACTCGCCCGGTCCGAGGCGATGACGATATCGCCGGTGGTCACCCAGTCCAGCCCGGCGCCGCAGCAGACGCCGTTGACCGCGGTGAGCACTGGTTTGGTCATGGTCCGGAACGGGGGCGTGCCCTCCTGGGGCGCCTCCCATTGTTCATAGGTGGACAGGTAGGGCCGTTCGTTGATCACCTTGCCGTCGCCCGGGATGGCCTTGACGTCGGCGCCGGTGCAGAACGCTCGGCCCGCGCCGGTAACGATGAGCAACCACACCTTGTCGTCGTTCTCGGCCTCGTCGTAGGCGGCGCGCAGCTCGGTGATCATATGCGGGCTGAGCGCGTTGAGGGCGTCGGGCCGATTCAGGGTGATGGTGGCCGTGTGTCCGTCGACGACGTAGTCGATGGTGTCGAACGGCATGGTTCCCTCCTGGGCGGGCGGGGGACTGGAGTGCATACTGATATAGATACAGTAGACAATACCGTTGATCTTCTGCCAAGGTGTGTGCAGACCTATCGGCGACGAAAGCAAGGTTTCGATGGCCGCGAACGACATATCCGACCCCGAGCCCGCGGGAAAAACCCCGACGGGCCTGCGCTTCGGCGAACAACCGCTCGCGCAGACGGTTGCCGCTGCCGGCGCGTTGCGCCGCATCGCCGGATTGCTGATTTCCCTGGAACAGCCTCACCCGGCAGTCGGCACGATGATCGACAACCTCGACCGGTGGGAGCGGGAACTGGCCCTCGCGGCGCCACCGGACTCCGCGCCCCGCGTGGGGCCGAACGCGAGCGAGACCCAGCGTGTCTACCTCGATCACGCCTTCGACATCGGCGCGTACAACCCGTGTTTTCCCGAGTATCACTTCGATGTGCTCGGCCCCGACAGCGCGGCCGGCCGGATCAGCTTCCCCTTGGTGCACGAGGGCCCACCCGGGCTCGTACACGGCGGCTTCCTCGGCGTGTTCTTCGACGCGGTGGTCCAGCATCACAGTTGCGCTGTCGGCGTGACCGGGAAGACCCGGTCGATGAATATCGCCTACCGCCGGCCGACGCCGATCCTGGTGGAGCTCCGTTTCGATATCGACCGCGTCGTACACGAGACCGGTATCCGATCGACGGCCCGGCTCTGGCGCGACGACGCCCTGTTGTGCACGGCGGACGTCGAGACAGTCGCGGCCACCGCGGCGAAACTGGCCGGCACCCATTTCGGCCGCCGCCGCGCGCCCGACGGGCCCGCCCCGGCACCGCGACCCCACCCGTGAAGAGAAGAGGACTGCCGATGTCCGGCTCCAACGCCGCAGAAGGCCGAGTGCACTACGACGTCGATCCGGGCGGCCGGATCGTCACCATCACGCTCGACAACCCCGCGCGGCGCAATTCCTACAACGCCGCCATGCGTGACGAGCTGGCTCGGCATCTCGACCGCGCCGCCGAGGACGACGACATCATCGTCGTCTTGTTGCGGGGTACCGAGGGCGTATTCAGCACCGGCGCCGATATGAACAACGCCTACGGCTGGTACGGCGACCGCGCGGGTGGCGACGGGAAACCGGCGAAAAGCCGCCCGAGCCAGCGCCGCCGGCTGACCGTGGATCGGAAATCGTTCGGCTTCTACCATAACCTGATGGGCTATCCGAAGGTCACCGTGGGCGAGATCAGCGGATACGCACTCGGCGGCGGCTTCGAAATGGCCCTGATGACCGATATCTCGGTGATCGCCCGCGACACCAGGATCGGCATGCCGGCCACCCGCTTCCTCGGGCCGGCCCTGGGCAGCCTGCACCTGTTCTTCCACCGGCTCGGCCCGGTGCTCGCCCGGCGGATGCTGCTCACCGGCGATATCCTCACGGCCGGCGAGGTGGAACATCTCGGGGTGTTCACCGAGACCTGCGACCCGGCCGCTGTTACCGCCCGGGCCCGCTACTGGGCCGAGAAGGCGGCGAAAATGCCCGCCGACGGCGTGGTCATCGCGAAAGAGGCGTTCCGGCTGGTCGAACAGAGCCAGGCGTACCAGGGGGAAGAGGTCGCCAGTTACCTGTTCCACGCGTTCGGCACCAACCTCCAGTTCGCGCCGGGCGAATTCAACTTCGTCAAGACCCGCGCCGAACATGGCACCCGGGAGGCTTTCCGGCTGCGCGACGAACACTTCTATGTCCCGGATCCGGATCTTCCCTGATTCCGCAAGCGAATCCTGTGCGACACTTCTGGTCGTGTCGAGAATGCTTCGGGATCGGCCTCGATCCGGACGATGACGACCGATCGTGTATCACCTGGATTGGCGCCGGCGCGGAGGACTGCTCATCCTGTCTCGGCCGAGGAACAGAAATGTGCCTGTCCTGCCTGGGCGATCCTATGTGCTCCGAATACGGCGGCACCGGTTCGATTCCGTTGTGAGGCATGATGTCAGCCGAGATATGGCTTCGACCTTTGTTCGGAGTGATGCCGTAGCCGGAGCCGCACCGTCTCGTGCACGGGGAGTGTTCGGAGCTGGGCTGGAGTCAGGAACGCGACTTCGGTCGATTCCGCGCTGACCGTGATGGTCCCGCCGGTGACCCGCCCGTAGAAAGTGACGTTGAATTCTTGCCTGACCTCGCCGTCCGCGTAGGCGATCACATGTTCAGGATCGGTGTATATCCCCAGGATCCCGATTATTTCGATATCGAAGCCGGTCTCCTCTTTCGTTTCCCGGATCACGCACTGCTCCAGTGTTTCGCCGATCTCCATGGTCCCACCGGGAAAAGACCAGTTCCCCGAGTCGCTGCGGCGTTGCATCAGAACCGCGCCGTTGTCGTCGACTATCAGCGCCGAGCCTCCGGGAACCAGGCTGTTCGCCTCGGGCGCATCCGGGTCCCGGTAGTAGTCACGCCGTGATGCCATCGGAACCTACCTCTTGCAGGTGGGGGGTTACTGCTCCCCAGATCTGTTCGGTTTGGTCTTCGAACGAGGCGAACATACCGTGGGGAGACAGTTTGCGCAGATGCAGCGCCGGGTGCTGGTACCCACGGGCCCGGACCAGGTACGGGGTCACGATCATCTGGTCATCGAATCTGAATACCGAGTTGTACAGGTGCGTGGTGTGCAAGCCGATCCGGCATCCCGGCGCTGTGGCGAGCGGGCCGAGCATACTCAACGCATTCCGAATGCGTCCGGGTAACGTCCCCTGCATCTGTTCGAGCGCGTCGCGTTCCGCGACGTGCGGACAATCCGGATCGGCGAACGCGAGTCGGACGGTGGCACCGTCGCGGCACTTACCGGCGATCAGGTCGGAGGCATCCGACATCAACTCGAGTACGAACGGATAGGCGTATCCGATGATGTCTATCCGCTGAGTCGCGCTCGTCAGCAGGGAGATCCAGACGTCGTTCGGGATGTCGGCACGGTGCGCGTAAGCGGCTACGACCTCGGCTGTAGCAGGTGCTCCCGCGCTGAGGTCCGGCCGAGTTTGCGGCCATAGGGTGGACTCGGATTCGTGCAGCACACGGGCAACGTCGGCCCTGGTCCGCTTGTGCGGCACCCGCCCGGCCAGCCACCGATTCACGGTCTTGGCGTCGACACCGACCGCGGCGGCAAGTGTAGCCGAATCCATCTGTGCCCGAAGCATTGCCGATTCGAGGCGCTGGCTCATGCCCGAACCATACCGGGACATTCATATGGTTTGAAGTGTCCGGAGAAACGTCCCGGACGTAGTTCAGGTGTCTGTCCAGCGTCCATACGTTGATTCGCGACCCCCGTGGTGTGTGTCGGCGCCGCGCCACGGGGCGTCTGCCAACGATGTGAACCGAAGGGGAGACGATGCGGCCGACCGCGTTCGGATGGGTGGATGACGACGTGAGTACCGCGCCCGACTGGGATCGGGCGCGGGTTCGGCGATTGGCCGACCGTCTCGGCTATCGGATCATCTGGCCCGAAGTGCGTTCGGTGCTGCCGTTGGTGGACCAGGTGCGGAACGCGGGGGTCGACGCGGTGATACTGCCCGCGCCGGATCACCTCGGCGCGCTCGAACTGAACCGGGTGATGGACGTGGCCGACGTGGAGGTGGTCCTGCCGCGGCTGTCGTTCGCACGGTGGTACGCGGCCGGGACTGCGCGGTGACAACGCTCGGCTCGGCGGTGGCGGTCGGGCTGCCGGTCGCAGTGATCGTGTGGTCGGTGTTCTGGCCGGTGAACCGCCGGTAGCGCAGTAAACCGCGGCTCCTGGTCAGCGCTCGCCGTCGATCAGGCGGCCGACGTGGTCGAGGATGCACTGCAGGCCGTATTCGAAGTTGTGTTCGTCCGGTGCGCCCGATTTACGGCCCTTCGACATCGCCTGGGAGAGCAGTGGGGTCTTCTCCGGGTCGACCCGGATTTCCTCGTAGTAGGCGCGGGCCGAATCGCCGAGCTCGGAGTTCTTGTCGTAGAGCCGTTGCAATACCACCGAACCCCGGATGTGCAGGTTCACCGCCGAATAGGCATCGAAGGCCTGATCGACGGTCAGCCCCGCGTCCACCAGCGCCGCCACCGCGTGTTCCATCCCGAGGGCGCCGAGGCGGGCCGCGGGCGGGCTCAGCGCCGACCGGATGAGCACCAGATCGCACAGGATCGGGTTGCCGAGGAAGGCGTACCGCATGGTCCGGGCGTGATGGGTCAGCGAGTCACGCCAGTCGGCGGGATCGATGAACGGGGCGTCGAAGACGTGCCGGCTCAGGGCGCGATCGGTCATGGCGTTGAGCAGATCGTCCTTCTTCCGGAAATACCAGTAGATACTGGTGACTCCCACGTCGAGGTGTTTGCCCAGCATCGGCATGCTCAAGCCGTCGATCGAGACCTGCTCCGCGAGTTCGAAGGCTCCGTCGATGATGTCCTCGGGATTCAGCGAGCCACGCTCCCGCCGCCGGCGCTTCACACCGGTCGTTCGCCTGTTCACAGCGGCACCTCGTTTCTTCCCCGCGGATCAAGCACCCGCACCGGGTGTGCGGGTGTACACCGGCTCGCGCTTCTCGCTGAACGCCGCGAACGCCTCGATGACATCCGGGCAGGTCAGGTTGATGCGCTGGGCGTGACCTTCGCCGAGCAGCGCTTCGCGCATGGTGCGGTCGGCGCCGTCGTTCAGCAGGGACTTGGTTTGCGCGAGCGCGGTGGGCGGACCGGCGGCCAGCCGCGCCGCCGCCTCGTCGACGAAATCGTCGATGCCGTCCTCCGGGTGTACCCAGGTGACCAGCCCGAGCGACCGGGCTTCCGCGGCATCGATGGTGTCGGCGAACATGGCGAGCCGTTTGGCCTGCTGGAGTCCGATCAACCTCGGCAGCAGCCAGGATCCGCCGCAGTCCAGCGAGAGGGCCCGGCGGGTGAAGATCTGGCAGAACCTCGCTTCCGGGGTGGCGGCGACGAAATCGCAGCCGAGCGCGAGATTCCAGCCGGCGCCGACCGCGACACCGCGCACCTTCGCGATCGTGGGCACCGGCAGATCGTGCAACTGCAGCACCGCCTCGTTGATCGCGCGGATCTCCGCGGCGGGATCGGGAAACTCGTCCATCCCGGAGGCGTCGGCGATATCGGCGCCGGAACAGAAGGATCCGCCGGCGCCGGTGAGGACGACCGCACCCACCTGGCCGCCGTAGGTGATGTCACGGAGTTCGTCGCGCAGGGCGGACCACATCGCGCGGGTGATCGCGTTCTTACGGTGCGGCCGGTTGAACGTCAGCGTTCGCACCCGCCCGGTCTGATGGCTGAGCAGGACAGGCTCATCGGTCACGATACGGTCCTTTCCACTACCGCCGGGGCGGGACGGCGACTCAGGCGACGGCATCGAAGGTCACCGGGAGCACAGTGGGCGAGCGGAACGGCTGGCCGAAGATATGCGGATCGCCGTCATCTTTCAGCTCGAATCCGGTCAGGCGGGTGAGCAGGCGGTCCAGCGCGACGCGGGTCTCCATCCGTGCCAGGTGCAGGCCGAGGCAGGTATGGGCGCCGGCGGTGAAACTGATATGCGGGATGCGGCGGCGGTGGATATCGAATTCCTCCGGACGCTCCCACCGGTTCTCGTCCCGGTTGGCCGAGCCCAGGCACAGATCGAGGACCGCGCCCCGGGGGATCGCGACGCCGCCCAGTTCGGTGTCCTCGGTGACATACCGCTGCACCAGGGTGAGCGGGGTTTCGTAGCGAAGACCCTCCTCGATCGCCGGGGTGAGCAGCCGGCGATCGTCCTGCACGGCCGCGAATTGCTCCGGATGCTTCAGCAGCAGGTAGAGCAGGTTCCCGGACGACCGGTAGGTGGTTTCCAGGCCGGCGGGCAACAGTAGTCGCAAGAACGAGTAGATCGCCTCGTCGGTGAGTTTTTCGCCGTCTATCTCGGCGGTCACCAGATCGCTGATGATATCGCCGGTGGGGTGGCCGCGGCGTTGTTCGATATGCCCGAGGAAATACTCCTGTAGATCCTTGGATGCCTCGAGGGCGCGTCCGACGTTCCCCGCATAGCTGATGATCGCCACCGCCGCTCTGCGGAAGAACGGCAGATCCTCCTCGGGCAGGCCGAGCAGCCGGGCGATGACGCGGGTCGGGAATTCGAAGGTGAACTCACGGACCAGATCGGCATGACCGCGTCCGGCGAATTCGTCGATGAGCGCGTCGCAGATCGGCCGGACGATCTCGGGCTCCCAGGTGAGCAGCGACTGCGGTTTGAACGCGGCCGAAACGAGGCCCCGATGCGCTTTGTGCCGGGCACCGTTCATCGCCAGGATGGTCGGCCCCATGAAGACGCCGATCGTGGAATCGTAGAGGGCGGTACTGAATACCTGGCTGTTGCGCAGGGCGGTGTTGACCGCGTCGTAGGAGAACGCCGAGTAGCTTTCCTCGGGCCGCAGCGATTCCGGGGTTCTCGAGTAGTCCATCACGGTGCCGTGCGAAACCCCGTACTCGGCACGCCGGGCGGCGAAGTACGGGTAGGGGTCACGGAGGTCGAGGGTGCCCCCGGCCGGTGTCGATTCGTCCTGAACAGGGCTGTTCACAGCTCCACCTCCAGCGTCGTCGGGACCGTGCGAATCCGCGTTATTGAACTTACTGTAATGCATACAGTAAATGGCTACACCCGCATCGGCAATCTCCCGTGGGGCGACGGCTGCCCTCGGTGGCCCGGTAGATGGGCCGGGAAACCGCCGCCGACCGAGGGTGCCGCGCCGGCGCGCGGCGGTCGTGGTCAGAGTTGGATCGGCGCACCGGCGGTCATCGGCGCCACGAAACCGCCGTCCACATGGATGTCTTGTCCATTGATCCAGCGCGCGGCCGGTGAAGTCAGGAAGGCGATCACCGGGACGATATCGTCGACGCTCGCGTGCCGCCCCACCATGGTCTTGACCATGTCGAGGACATCCTTGCCCATGCTGGTCTCGAAATCGGCGAGTATCGGAGTCTCGGTGGGCCCCGGGCTCACCGTGTTGATCCGCACCCCGTACTTCTGCCACGCCGCCGGTGCCAGGCGCTTGGCATGGATGATCGCGGCCTGCTTCGATGTGCTGTACACCGGGTAGGCGGGATCCTGGGTGTCCTGCCAGGCCCGGACCGTTTCGAGATCGGTCGCGTCGAGAAGGCCGGCGAGTTCTTCGAGCCGCTGCTGCCAGCCGAGTGCCGCCACCGACGCGACGGTGACGATCGCGCCGCCCTCGCGCAGGCGTGGGAGCATGCCCTCGGTCATCAGTCGCATGCCGAGGTAGTTCACCGCGAGCACATCGTGGGCCGGGGCGGTGCCGGGGACGCCCGCGACGTAGGCGAGGGCGTCCCACTCCGAGCCGATGTGCTCCAGGAGTCCGTCGATCGCCGCGGCGTCGCGCAGATCGCACTGTTCGTGCCGGGTGGCCGGGGTGTCGTTCGGGCGGAGGTCCACGGCGAGGACGTGATCGCCCTGTCGGTGGTAGTGCTCGGCGGTCGCCGCGCCGATTCCCGACCCGGCGCCGACGACGACGATCTTGCGTTGCTCGGAAGACATGACTACCACCGCTCCAGTGCCCGGTATGACTTATAGAATGCTTGACAGTAAGCCTGACTATAAATCACTCTGGTGGTCGGCACAACGCGCCGGACCGGCCCTTGGGCGGCGGGTCCGAGCAGGAGCGACACGAAGATACGGAACGGAAGAGCCGCATATGAGCATGCCGATCGTCGACGACGCCGCGAAGGTACTTGCGGACCCGGCCGCCTACGCCGATGAGGCGCGATTGCACACCGCACTGAGCTCGTTGCGAGCGAATGCCCCGGTATCGCTGGTGGACGTGCCCCCCTACAAACCGTTCTGGGCGATCACCAAACACGCCGATGTGATGGCCGTGGAACGGGCGAACCGGGTGTTCACGAACTGGCCGCGGCCGGTGCTGATGCCCGCCGCCTCCGACGAGATGCAGGCCGCGGTCGGTATCAAGACGCTGATCCACATGGATGATCCCCAGCACCGGATCGTGCGCGCCGTCGCCGCGGACTGGTTCGGTCCGAAATCCATGCGCGCCATGGGGGAGCGGATCGAGCAGCTCGCCGTGCGCTATGTCGATCGGATGCGTGACGCGGGCGGGGAATGCGATTTCGTCCAGGAGGTCGCGGTCAACTACCCGCTGTACGTGATCATGTCCCTGCTCGGCGTCCCCGAAGCCGATTTCCCGCTGATGCTCAAACTCACGCAGGAACTGATCGGCAGCGACGACGACGAGTACAAGCGCACCATGTCGGAAACCGAGACGATGACGGCGCTGGCGGAAATGTTCGCCTACTTCAAGACATTGACCGATTCCCGGCGGGCGCATCCCACCGACGATCTCGCCTCGGCCATCGCCAATGCGACCATCGACGGTGAACCGCTGTCGGATATCGAGACCATGTCCTACTACGCGATCATCGCCACCGCCGGGCACGACACCACCAGCGCCACGATCGCGGGCGGTATGCGCGCCTTGATCGAACATCCGGCACAGCGTGCAGAACTGGCCGCCGACCCCGGCCTGATGCCGCGGGCCACCGAGGAGATGATCCGCTGGGTCACTCCGGTGAAAGCATTCATGCGCACGGCGGCGCAGGACGCGGAGGTCGGCGGCGTGCCGATCGCGGAGGGGGAGTCGCTGCTGCTGTCCTACGCGTCGGCGAATCGCGACGAGGAGATCTTCGACGACCCGTTCCGGTTCGATATCCACCGCGAACCCAATAAGCATGTGGCCTTCGGGTTCGGTATCCATTTCTGTCTGGGTGCGGCGCTGGCCCGGATGGAGGTCGGGAAGTTCTTCGCCGAACTGCTGCCGCGGCTGAAATCGGCCGAACCGGCCGGCGAGCCCGAATTGATCGCGACCACGTTCGTCGGCGGGCTCAAGCACCTGCCGATCCGCTACGAGCTGAGCTGAGGGTTGTGGTCCGGCCGGGGCGGCGGGCACCGCCGGACGGTCAGCGGCCCCGGAATTCCGGCGGCCTGCGCTCCCGGAAGGCCGCCAGACCTTCTTTGAAATCCGCCGTACGGCAAGCTAGTTCGAGGGTCAGCAGTTCATGGGTCAACGCTTGGGAAAGGGTCGCGTCCTGGTTGTCGTGGATGGCCTGTTTGCTCAGCCCCAGTGTCACGGTCGGCGCCGCGGCGAGCCGGTTCACCAGCGCGGCGCTGTGTTGCTCGAGCTCGCCCGGTTCGACCGCCTCGTGGATCAGTCCCCATTCCGCCGCCGTGCCACCGCCGACTTTCTCGCCGAGCAGCAGCATGCGTTTGGCGCGGGCCGGCCCCACGAGGCGGGGGAGCAGCCAGGTCGAGCCGGTATCGGGGCTGAAGCCACGGCTCAGGAACGGCTCCCAGAACACGGCGTCGGTGGCGGCGACGGTGAAATCGGCGGCCAGGGCCAGGTTGCAGCCCATCCCGGCGGCCCAGCCGCGCACGGTGCACACCACCGGCAGGTGGATGGTGTGCACCAGTTCGATCAGCCGGTTGGCGGTATGGGGGATGCGGCGTACCAGGTCGCCGGTGGGGGGACGGCGGCCGTCGGTGTTGGTGGCCACCCAGTCCACGCCGGAGCAGAAATCGGCACCGGCGCCCTCGATATGCACCACCCGCAGGCTTTCGTCGGTCGCCGCCCGGGTGAACGCGTCGACGAGTTCCGCGATCATTCCCGGCGTCAGCGAGTTGCGCCGGGCCGGTCGGTCGATGGTCAGTCGCAGTACCGGACCGTCCTGGTCGCGGTGGACCACTCCCTCCGCGGGTGGGTCCTGGGTGTGGGCGGTCACTGTTCTCCCCTGCATCTTCCGGGATATGCGCCGGGGTCCATCGGCGATACCGTTGAGCATACCGTAATACCATTTGGTGCAGGTCCGGATGACGTCGGCGGCCGTATCGTCGCTACCTTTCCGATCCGCTGCTGTGGTGCTGTGACGCCGCTCGGCGTCGATCTCGCCGGAGGGCCGGGTACGGCGCCGATGCGGGGCGGGCCGCACTTCCGGGCGGTCCGGCCGATGAGCCGGTGGGGTTTTCGATAAAGCTTGCACCAAGCTGTACTGATAGATATACAGTAGGCACAACTATTCAGTTGTGACAGGTAGCGCGGCAGCGTTCGCGCGTCCCCCGGCTCGGCCGGCGCGCTGTCCCGGACGAAATGAGAGGACCTGCCGATGAAGGCGATACCTCCACCGACGCTTCGGCCGACGACCGCAGATCATCGTTTCCGAGAAGACCGGGCCGTAAGGCTCGCGGTCCGTGTCTCCGGAGGTGCCCGGTGACCGAATGGAGCATCCCGGCCGTATTCGACGCGGTAGCGGAGGCGGCCGGAGACCGTGTCATGACCATCTGTGGTGACCGCCGGACCACCTTCGCCGAGTCGGCCCTGCTGACCCGCCGGTTCGGCAGCTTCCTGGCCTCCCGCGGACTCGGCGCGCAGACGCCGCGTGCGGGGTTGGATCGCTGGGAATGCGGCCAGGACCGGGTCGCGCTCA
>NZ_JBSFRU010000129.1:0-16129 GCF_053589395.1 Nocardia sp. NPDC003345 | reverse complement strand
ACGGCCAAGAGGAGAATCAGGGCCAGGGGGGCAACGAGGGCCAAGGCGGCAACCAGGGCCAAGGCGGCAACCAGGGCCAAGGCGGCAACGAAGGCCAAGGCGGCAACCAGGGCCAGGGCGGCGAAGAGACGACCGGCGGGCAGGGCCCGGAGGTGCCCAGCTACGACCAGGCCGAGTACGGGTCCGGAGAGGAGACGACCGGTTCCGAAGGTGCCGGCGCTCCCGGCTCGTCGGGCAGCGGGGGCACCCCGGCCACACCGGCCGTGCCCTCCGTCCCCGCCGCGGAAACTCCCGGCGAATCCGTACCCGGCGAGGAGGCGATTCCCGCGGGTGCCCCGGGCGTGCCGGCCACCGGCACCACCATGCCGAAGAACCCCACGGCCGCCGATATCCTCTCCAAGCTCACCGGGATACCGAAGTCGCTACTGCCCGAGTCCCTGAAGAACCTGCCGATCACCGGCAAGGATGGCAAACCTCCCACCCTCGCCGACGCGCTGGCCGCGATCACCGGTATCCCGGTCGACGATATGCCGCAGGAACTGCACGACACCCCGCTGGAATCGCTGTACTCCGAGGATTCCCCGTACGGCATGGCCGATTCGCTGTTCGAGGCCATGGGCAGCGACGTCCCCGGCGCCGGCGGCGCCACAACCGGGCAGGAGGAGGCGATCTCCGCGCTGCTCGGCGGCACGCCGGGCGCACCGGCCGGTGACGCCTCGGTACCCGGGCAGCAGCAGAACATCCTCGAACGCCTCACCAATATGCTGACCCAGGGCATCACCGCCTTCACCGCCAATCCGCTGCCCGGTTTCGAACAGTTGCAGCAATTGCTCGATCCCAGCAGCGTGCAGCAGCATCTCGAGCAACTGCTGGACCCCGCCAAAACACTCGCGACGGCCGGGCTCCCCGGCGGCGATATCTCCGGCGGTGGCGGCGGCGTACCGGCCGGGGACCCGGCGCCGCTGGAGCCCTACCCCGGCACGAAGCCGAGTCCGTTCCCCCGGGCCTCGGTCGCCGGGCCCGGTCTGGAGCTCGCCGGATACGCGGGCGTATCGGCCGGTTCGGGCACTCCGGGCGGTATGCCGGGGATGCCGATGATGGGATCGCCCGCCATGGGCGGGGGCGCACCCGGCCGCCCGGGCGGCGGCGAGGACCATACGCCCGCGGAATTCCTGGTGGGACGTGAGAATCTGGACGAAGTCTTCGACGAGACCCCGGCCAAGGTGCGGCCGGTGATCGAGCAGTGAATCCTGCCTGGGAGCTGACCGACCTCGAATTCGTCCTGCTGTGCGAGGAACACGGATGCACCGAGATACCTGTTCCATTCACCTATACCAGCCGCACCTGGCTGGCCGCGGACTACCGGCAGGAGCGTGAGAAAACCCTGCGGGCCCTGCGCGAGCGCGACGATTCCGACCTCGAGGCGATGGCCGGTGCCGTGGCCCGGCCGGATGTCACCATCGTGGCGCAGTCCTGGGACGAACAGGACCCGGAGCGCCCGGAGGGCTGGACCCGGGTGCACGCGGTCCGCCAGCGCGCGCGGGGTTTCGTGATCACCCAGCGTCCGGGAGAGACGGTCTGGCACAGCGGCGGTTTCGATGTGACCGGCTGCGACCCGCACGCACTGCCCGAGGCCGCACTGGATCTGCTGCCGCACGCGAAGGCCGGCCGGATGCGCCAGATCACCATCGTCGATCCCGAGATCGTCCCCGACGCCCGGCCCTTCTTTCCGCTGATCAGCGACGACGACGAGCCCGAGGACGACGAGGCATACCGCAGCGAGTCCTTTCTGAACACCCCCGCGACCGCGACCGGGCTGATCCGGGTTTTCCAGGGCCGCTCCATGTTCGGACCACGGGGCCGGGTCGATATGGGCCTGCGGTGGCGGGACCTGCCCGATGACGGGCGCTATGTGATCCCGCTGGCCGCGGAAGTTCCGGTGGCGACCGGTATGGGCACCAAGGGCATGGTCGAGTGGGTCCAGGAACAGATCGCCGAAGTGGTTCTGCGCCTCGACCGCAACCTCGAACACGAGGAATGAATCCAACACCCACCCCCGCGCGTCGAACGACTCGCGGGCGCTGACGTCGCGTTCGACGGCGCGTCGGCGGTTCTCTCCCGAAAAACAAACCGGTGGGCACTATTCCGGATACTATGCGCCCGTCGATGCAGTTCCTCCGCGACCGGTCGCGAGGTATCGATGCAATCGTCCGGGCCCACGGCTCCGGATATCTGTGTAGGACAGCACCTCCCATCCCGCATGTCATCGAGCACAGAAGGAACGATGTCGAGAATATTGATCATCAGCGCGGCCGCGGCCGCGCTCGTATGCGCCGGTGCGCCGGCCGTCTGGGCCCACCCCCAGTCCGGAACCCGGCCCGGTGCCGCGGCCACCACCGGAATCCACAATCCCGCGGGCAAGGACGATTCCGTCGCCCAGCTACCGTTCAACGATCGAGAGTTCCTCCGGGCCAGCGCGTTCGACGACGAGACGCGACCCGTGCAGGACGGTGCCATCGCGCTGGCCCACGCCCAGTGCGAATACCTCGACCGGGCCGGGAACACCTCGGCCAACCGCACCTACCTCGCCGAGGAGGCGCGGCCTTTCGTGGAATACCCCTACCTGTTCCTGGCGGCCTCGGTCGCGTCCTACTGCCCGCGGCACGGTACCGGGGGTTAGCCCGAACCCGCTCGCTCTCGCCGAGCGGACGCGGCGGCCGGACAACGAAACGGCGGCGCCCCTCCATGGGAGAGGCGCCGCCGGATCCGGTAACTCAGTGCTTACGGCGGGTCTTGGGTCCCTTGCCCTGCTTGGTCTGCGCGCGGGCGGCCTCCCGGCGTTCCCGCCGGGTGCCCTGCGGCTGGCCGTCGGCGCCGTACTCCTCGGCGTCGCTGTGGACGGCAGTGCGACCGCCCTCGTCGGGCCCGGAGTAGCTCAGGCCGCGGGGGCCGGACTGGTCGAGCCCCCGGGCACGCAGAGCCGGCGGAGCACCGTTGATGATCGGCAGCTTCTCCGTCGGGTACTGGCTCTCGGGCGGCGCCTGCGCGCCGGAGAGACCGACCGGCGACCGCAGGCCCTGGTCCACCTGCACCCCTTCGGGCTGCGGCTGCTGGACCTCGACCTGGACGTTGAACAGGATGCCGGCGGCGTCCTCCTTCAACCCCTCGAGCATATTGGCGAACATATCGAAGCCCTCACGCTGGTACTCCACCAGCGGATCGCGCTGGGCCATGGCGCGCAGGCCGATACCTTCCTTGAGGTAATCCATCTCGTAGAGATGCTCACGCCATTTGCGGTCCAGCACCGACAGCAGCACCTGACGTTCCAGGGTCCGCATACTGCCCTCGCCGGCCAGGCCGTCGATCTCCTTCTCGCGCTGCTCGTAGGCGGCGTGCGCGTCGTCGAGCAGCGTGTCGAGCAGATCGTCGCGGGTGAGTTCGCCCGCCTCGCCGACCTCGGTCTCACCGGTGAGATCCTGATGGGTCATGCTCACCGGGTACAGGGTCCGCAGGGCGCCCCAGAGCTTGTCCAGATCCCAGTCCTCCACGTAGCCCTCGGCGGTCGCGCCGTTGACATAGGCGGTGATCACATCGGTGATCATGCTCTGGACCTGGCCCTCCATATCCTCGCCGCGCAGGATACGGTTGCGCTCGTCGTAGATGACGGTGCGCTGCTGGTTCATCACCTCGTCGTATTTGAGCACGTTCTTGCGGATCTCGAAGTTCTGCTGCTCGACCTGGGTCTGCGCGCTCTTGATGGCCTTGGAGACCATCTTCGCCTCGATCGGCACATCGTCGGGCAGGTTGAGCCGGGTCATGATCGACTCCAGTGCCGCGCCGTTGAACCGGCGCATCAGCTCGTCGCCCAGCGACAGATAGAAGCGGGATTCACCCGGATCGCCCTGACGGCCGGCGCGACCGCGCAGCTGGTTGTCGATACGCCGCGAATCGTGGCGCTCGGTACCGAGCACGTACAGACCGCCCGCGTCACGTACCGCCTCGGCGTCCTCGGACACCTGCTTCTTGACCTTCTCCAGCGCGTGGAACCAGTTGGCCTGGTACTCCTCCGGAGTGTTCACCGGATCCAGGCCCTGCTGGCGCAGCAGGGTGTCGGTGATGATGTCGGGGTTGCCGCCGAGCACGATATCGGTACCACGACCGGCCATATTCGTCGCGACGGTGACCGTCCCGGGCCGTCCGGCCTCGGCGATGATCTGCGCTTCCTTCTCGTGGAACTTCGCGTTCAGCACATTGTGCGCGACGCCGCGCTTGGTGAGCTGCTTGGACAGGTACTCCGAGCGGTCCACGCTGGTGGTACCGATCAGGACCGGCTGCCCGGCCTCGTACCGCTCCACCACATCGTCGACCACGGCGGCGAACTTCGCCTCCTCGGTCTTGTAGATGAGATCGGCCTGATCCGCGCGGACCATGGGCCGGTTGGTCGGAATCGGGATCACGCCCAGGCTGTAGATCTGGTGCAGCTCGGCCGCCTCGGTCTCGGCGGTACCGGTCATACCCGACAGCTTGTCGTAGAGGCGGAAGTAGTTCTGCAGGGTGATGGTGGCCAGGGTCTGGTTCTCCGGCTGGATCTCGACCTCTTCCTTGGCCTCGATCGCCTGGTGCATACCCTCGTTGTAGCGGCGGCCGACCAGGATGCGTCCGGTGAACTCGTCGACGATGATGACCTCACCGTCGCGGACGATGTAGTCCTTGTCCTTGGTGTAGAGCTCCTTGGCCTTGACGGCGTTGTTCAGGTAGCTCACCAGCGGCGAGTTGGCGGCCTCGTAGAGGTTGTCGATTCCGAGCTGATCCTCGACGAACTCCACCCCGGCCTCGTGTACGCCGACCGTCCGTTTCTTGATATCGACCTCGTAGTGCAGGTCCTTTTTCAGCAACGGCGCAATTCGGGCGAATTCCGCATACCACTTACTGGACGCGTCCGCCGGGCCGGAGATGATCAACGGGGTACGGGCCTCGTCGATCAGAATGGAGTCGACCTCGTCGACCACGGCGAAATTATGGCCGCGCTGGACGAGATCATCCAGCGAATGGGTCATATTGTCGCGCAGATAGTCGAAGCCGAATTCGTTGTTGGTGCCGTAGGTGATATCGGCGTTGTACGCGTCACGCCGCTGCGCCGGGGTCATCCCGGACAGGATCGCGCCCACCTCGAGGCCCAGGAACCGGTGCACCCGGCCCATCCACTCGGAGTCACGTTTGGCCAGGTAGTCGTTGGTGGTGACGATATGCACACCGTCACCGCCGATCGCGTTCAAGTAGGCGGGCAGCACCGAGGTGAGGGTCTTACCCTCACCGGTCTTCATCTCGGCGATATTGCCCAGGTGCAGCGCCGCGCCGCCCATGATCTGCACTTTGTAGTGCTTCTGCTGCAATACCCGCCACGAGGCTTCGCGAGCCACCGCGAAGGCCTCCAGCAGCAGGTCGTCGAGGGTTTCACCATCGGCGTAGCGCTCCCGGAACTCCTCGGTCTTCGCCTGCAGCTCGGCGTCGGACAGGGGCTCGAACTCGTCCTCGAGCCCGATCACCTCGTCGGCGAGATGGGAGAGACGCTTGACCATGCGGCCCTCACCAAAACGTAGCAACCTCGACAGTGTCAGCGCAGGCACGAGTCTCGTCAGTCCTCTGGGTCGGTTTCGGCTCCGATGTTCACTCACGGCCGCACGCTCCCGGCGACGGGTGCGTAGCCGCGGCTTTCTTCATGGTAATGCGGCCCCCATGGTAGGCGCCGCCGCATACCCGGCCGGTGTGCCCACACCGCAATCCGGCGCCGGCGGCCGCGGCGCGATATCCCACGGGGAGCCGCCGCGCAAGGTCGCCAATTGCTTATCGGAATATCGCACACAATCGTGCGGGAACGCCTGCCGCCTGGTCACAATGGAGTCCGGATTCCGGACTCCGAAGGAGCAGACACCAGCGTGATAGCGAGGCTGACAACGCAGGACGCGGACTTCTTCCGGCTGGAGTCGACCACCCACCCGGTGCATATCGGGTCGCTCGCCGTACTGGAGAACTCCACCGCGGACGGCGGCCGCGTCCTCGACTACCAGGGTCTGGTCGACCTGGTGGAGTCGCGCCTGCCCCTGGTGCCCCGCTACCGCCGCAAGATCCGGGAGGTGCCGCTGGCGCTGGGCCGGCCGGTCTGGGTCGAGGACGGCCATTTCGATATCACCTACCATCTGCGCCGGTCGGCGCTACCCTCCCCCGGCAACGACGACCAGCTGCACGAATTGGTGGCCCGGCTCGGCTCGCGCCCCCTCGACCCGAGCCGGCCGCTGTGGGAGATGTACCTGATAGAGGGCCTCACCGACGGCCGGTGCGCGATCTACACGAAATCCCACGCCGCCCTCGTCGACGGCCGGGCGGCCCTGGAGATCGGCCATGTGGTCGTGGACCCGGAAGAATCTCCGCGCGAGATCGCCGATGATCTGTGGCGCCCGGGCCGCGAGCCCAGCGATACCGACCTGCTGCTGGGTGCGCTCGGGCATCTCGCGGCGCAGCCGGGCTCGGCGGTGGAGGTACTGCGCGAGGCCGGGGCGAACGCCGCCGGTTTCGTCGGGGCGGCGGGCCGGACGCTGGAGTCGGTGGTGTCGGCCGTGCGCTCGGTGGCCGGCGGTGCCCCCGACAGCCCGCTCAACACCCGTACCTCCCGGCAGCGCCGATTCGCGGTGGCGGTCACCGACCTGGCCGATTATCGCCGGGTGCACCAGCAGGTGGGCTGCACCATCAACGATGTGGTACTGGCCGTGGTCACCGGCGCCCTGCGCAACTGGCTGCTGTCGCGGAACAAAGGGCTCACGGAGTCGAGCGTGCTGCGCGCGGTGGTGCCGATGTCGGGGTACGGCGGTGAGCCCGGTACCGGCCGGACCCTGCCCAACGAGATCACCCCGCTGCTGATCGACCTGCCGGTGGGCGAGCCGAGCCCCGTGATGCGGCTCTCCCATATCGCCCACGCGACCACCGAGGACGGCCGGCACCGGCACGCGGTGCGCGCCCACACCCTGGTCCATCTGGCCGGCTTCGCTCCACCCAGCCTGCACGCGATGAGTGTGCGGGCGGCGAGTACGTTCGCAGACCATACGTTCAATCTGGTGATCACCAACGCGCCGGGCCCGCAGACGCCCATGTATGTCGGCGGTGCGCGGATGCTGGAGATGTACCCGGTTCCGCCGTTGCTGCGCAACCAGGCGACGAGTATCGGGATCACGTCCTACGACGGGCGGGTCTGTTACGGACTCAACGCCGACCGCGAGGCGATGGCCGATATCGGGGTGCTGGCCGCGTCGGTGCCCGAATCGATGGAGGAGATACTCGGTGCCTGCCTCTGAGCGCAAGACCATGCGCGTGTACGTGCCGGCCACCGTGCCGATGCTGCGCGAGCTCGTGGACAAACGCGAACTGCACGCGGTCGGGGGGACGGCCTTCGCCCTCACCCCGGCACTGCGCGAGGCCTACGCCTCCGGTGACGACGAGGAGCTGTCCGAGGTGGCCATGGGCGAGGCGGCACGCGCCTCCCTGCGGCTGCTGGCCGATGAGGTACACGGTTCGACCGCGCCGATGTACCGGCGGGCGGTGATCGCCGTGGACGCCACCGGTGTCACGCTGCGGCCCGATCTCGACGACGCCGTGGTGAAGCTGGACGGGCCGATCCAGTACAAGCGCATCGGCTCGGTGCATATGGATCTGGCCGAGGCCGAACCGGCCGTGGCCAAAGCGGTCGACATCATCGACGCCGCCGATCTGGGCGACGAGGACGCCGAGTTCGTCCTGGGCGATGCCGAGGATCACCAGCTGGCCTGGTACGCCACCCAGGAACTGCCCTTCCTGCTCGAACTGCTCTGAGAACCCCCACTGCTCTGAGGGCTCGAACTGCTCGGAAGGCCGCGGACCGGCGTGGACGGGCCGCGGCCGAGCGCGGGTTGTGATCCGTCGTAGTCACGATGCCGTCGGCCCCGCACGAACCTACGATGCCGTAACCTGAGGTCGAGCGGTTGCCGCGGGCGACCACGACGACAGAAGGACGAAACGGCAGCGATGGTTCTCAAGAATGTCCGGGAGTGGCTCGAGGCGCCCGCCGCGAGCGTGGCCGAACGAGGCGGCCGGCTCAACGTGCTGCGCGGTGCGGTCGCCCGGGCCACCACTCCCCTGCTGCCCGACGACTACCTGCACCTGGCCAACCCGCTGTGGTCGGCGCGCGAACTGCGTGGCCGGGTGGTCGATGTCCGCAAGGAGACCGCCGATTCCGCGACCCTGGTCATCAAACCCGGCTGGGGGTTCGACTTCCGCTACGAACCCGGGCAGTACATCGGGATCGGGATCCTGGTGCAGGGCCGCTGGCACTGGCGCTCCTATTCGCTGACCAGCCCGCCGGAGTGGGAGGACCCGCAGCACGGCCGCAAGGTCATCGCGATCGCGGTGAAGGCGATGCCGGAGGGTTTCCTGTCGAGTCACCTGGTCAACGGCGTCTCCCCGGGGACCGTCGTGCGGCTGGCCGCGCCGCAGGGCGCCTTCGTCCTGCCCTCACCGCCGCCGCCGAAGGTGCTCTTCCTCACCGCCGGCTCCGGCATCACGCCGGTGATGTCCATGCTCCGGGCCCTGGATCGCCGTGACGCCGTCACCGACGTGGTGCACGTCCATTCCGCGCGGACCGCCGACGATGTGATGTTCGGCGCCGAACTCGCGAACCTGCACGACCGGCATCCCGGTTTCGTCTCCCATGTCCACCTCACCGGAGACCGGGGCAAATTCACCCCGGCCGCGCTGGACGAGCTCTACCCGGACTGGCGGGAACGCCAGACCTGGGCCTGCGGTCCGTTGGGCATGCTCGCCGATATCGAACGACACTGGCAGGACGCGGGTATCGAATCCCGGCTGCACGTGGAACGTTTCGAGGTGCAACGTTCGGCCAACGCCGAAGGCGGCACCGTCACCTTCGGTAAGACCGGGCGCTCGGTCACCGTGGACGGCGCCACCACACTGCTCGAGGCCGGAGAATCCGCCGGCGTCCAGTTGCCGTTCGGCTGCCGGATGGGTATCTGCCAGACCTGCGTGGTGACCCTGAGTTCCGGTCACGCCCGCGATCTGCGCAACGGCGCCGAGCGGTTCGAGGGCGAGAAGGTGCAGACCTGCATCTCGGCCGCGGCCGGGGACTGCACACTGGAGGTGTGAACCCGACCGGCCGCGAGACCGATTTCGCGGCCGGCACGGGTACGCTCGAAAGCACGCGTGGGTACTTCCCGTCCGGGAAGATCGTCCACATCCGTTCGCCGTTTCCGGGCCGGACCCGACAAGCCGGCGGCGATATCGGCACATAGCAGCGCAGGGACGGTACGAGGGCGGCACACCGCCTGCCCCTCCCTCGTTCCCGTACACAGCGCCAACAGAAGGGACGCCGGTGGCCATCACCGACATCAGAGCCTTTGCCCACCTCACGGCCGCCGATGTCGAAACGTTGGGCCAAGAGCTCGACGGGATCCGGCGTTCGGTCGAGCAGTCCCTCGGTGAACGCGACGCCCAATACATCCGCCGCACCATCGCCGCGCAACGCGGCCTGGAGATCGCGGCCCGCGCGGTGCTCTTCGGCAGCCGCAACCGCTGGGCCTGGCTCGCGGGCACCGCGATGCTGTCGGTGGCCAAGATCATCGAGAACATGGAACTCGGCCACAACATCAGCCACGGTCAGTGGGACTGGATGAACGATCCGGAGATCCACTCCACGAACTGGGAGTGGGATATGACCGGGCCGTCGTCGCAGTGGCGGCGCGCGCACAACTACTCCCATCACACCTACACCAACGTGCTGGGCAAGGACGAGGACCTGGGTTTCGGCATCCTGCGGATGACGCGCGACGAGCCCTGGCGGCCGCTGCATCTGGTACAGCCGGTCGCGAATATCGTCCTGGCCGCGCTGTTCGAGTGGGGCATCGCGCTGCACGACTGGAGCATCGAAAAAGAGCTCTCCGGGGTCCCGCGGTATCAGCTCGGCTCCGAACCGAACCGGGCCTTCGCCCGCAAGATCACCCGGCAGGTGGCCAAGGATTTCCTCGTCTACCCGGCCCTCACCGGTCCCGCGTTCACCTCGACACTGAAAGCCAACGCGACCGCGAACCTGGTCCGCAATCTCTGGGCGTACGCGGTGATCTTCTGCGGGCATTTCCCCGACGGCGCCGAGAAGTTCACCGAGGAACAATTGGCCGGGGAGACGCCGGGCGAATGGTATCTACGGCAGATGCTGGGCAGCGCGAACTTCTCCGCCGGCCCCGTCATGGGCTTCATGAGCGGAAATCTGAGCTACCAGATCGAGCATCATCTCTTCCCGGACCTGCCCAGCAACCGGCATCCGGAGATCGCGGTGCAGGTGCGCGCCCTGTGCGAGAAATACGATCTGCCGTATACGACGGGATCGCTGGGCAAGCAGTATCTGCTCGCTTTCCGCACCATTCACAAACTCGCCCTGCCGGACCGGTTCCTGCGGCGCACCGCCGACGATGCGCCGGAGACCTCCTCGGAACGGAAATTCGCGGGTCTCACCCCGCATCCGGATGCCGAGCACCGGCCGTGGAGTATCGACCCGGCCACCGGCAGGCGCCGCGGGTTGCGGTCGGCACTGCACGAGGCCAAGGTGGCATTGCGCGCCAAGGCCGAGCACGAGAAGGAAGTACTGCGCGCCGCCGAGCGGAATCTGCGGGCGAAGGCCAAACAGGAACGTGAACTGCTGCGGTCGAAGGCCCGGCACGAAAGAGAACTGCTGCGGCGCGCACGCCATGCGCTGCGTAAGGCGAACGCACCGTCGGTCTAGCGATTCCAGGGATCTTCCGCCGATATCGATTCGTGATGTAACGTGCGCCCGGGACGGATCGATCATGCAATCGAGACCCGAGAGTGACCCGTGTCTACGGCGGTTCCTCTTGACTTAACATCCGCCTTTGGGACGCGCAATAGGGCGCACACCACATTTTCTGCGGAAATCTCCAAACCTACGGTGCCGTAACTTACGGTAGGGTAGCCCCCATGGCTATATCGGATGTCAAGGAATACGCGCACCTCACCGAGGCGGATGTGGAAGCGCTCGGAGCGGAGTTCGACGCGATTCGCCGCGACATCGAATCCACTCGCGGCGAACGGGATGCCCGCTACATCCGCAATGTCATCCGATTGCAGCGCGCACTCGAGATCAGTGGCCGCACCGTTCTCTTCGCGAGTTTCCTACCTCCGGCCTGGCTCGCCGGAGTGGCCCTGCTGGGCACCGCCAAGATCATCGAGAACATGGAGATCGGGCATAACGTGATGCACGGTCAGTGGGATTGGATGAACGATCCGGAGATCCACTCCACCCACTGGGAATGGGACAACGCCGGCCCGTCCAAGCACTGGAAGCACACCCACAACTTCCTGCACCACAAGTACACCAACGTCCTGGGCATGGACGACGATATCGGCTACGGCCTGCTGCGGGTCACCCGCGATCAGCGGTGGAAGCCGTTCTATATCGGTAACCCGGTCTACAACCTGGTGCTGCAATCGTTGTTCGAATACGGCGTCGCGATCCAGCACCTCGAACTCGGCAAACTCGCGGCCGGAAAGTTCCCGGAGGGCTCCCCGGAACGCACGGAATTCGATCGTAAGGCCGGCGAGGTCAAGGCCAAGATCAAAAAGCAGGTGCTGAAGGACTACGTCGTCTTCCCGCTGCTGACCGGCCCCTCGTTCTTCCACACCCTCACCGCCAACCTGGCGGCGAATGTGGTCCGCAATGTCTGGACCAACGCGGTGATCTTCTGCGGCCACTTCCCGGACGGCGCGGAGAAATTCACCAAGGCCGATATCGACAACGAGAGCCGGGCGCAGTGGTACCTGCGGCAGATGCTGGGTAGTGCCAATATCTCCGGTGGCAAGGTCATGCATTTCATGACCGGGAACCTCAGCCACCAGATCGAACACCACCTCTTCCCGGATCTGCCCAGTAACCGCTACGCCGAGGTCGCGGTCCGGGTTCGCGAACTGTGCGATAAATACGATCTGCCCTACACCACCGGTTCGCTGCCGGTGCAGTACTTCAAGGCCTGGCGGACCATTCTCAAACTCTCGCTGCCCAACAAGTACCTGCGCCACACCGCCGACGACGCCCCGGAAACGGCCTCGGAGCGCCGGTTCAACGGGCAGGCCGTCGCCACCGTCGATCCGGTCACCGGAAAACGGCGCGGTCTGCGTACCGCGATCGCGGAAGGACGGCGCAAGATCAGCCGCCGGGTGCTGCCGGTCGCGAGCTGAGACCGGAGGTCGCCGGCCTCAGCGGTCGCCGGCGGCCATTCCGACCCGGGCCACCAGGGCGCGATGGTCCGCGCCCGGTAGGCCCACCGTCTCCACGGTCCGGGCACTACCACCGGCGACCAGGATGTGGTCGATACCGACCAGCGGCGGCCAGCCCTTATCGGTCGGGTAGGTGACCAGATGCCCCGCGCCCGCCTGGACCGCGGCACTACCGAACCGCCCCGACAGCAGCGCCCGGAACTGCGCGTGATCGTAGGTCGCGTTGAAATCGCCACCGACTATCGCCGGCCGGTCGGCGGGTGCGCGTTCGAGGATTTCGCCCAGCCGCGCGAGTTCATCCGACCACACCCGTGTCCCGTACACGGGCGGTACCGGATGGAAGGCGTAGACGGCCACCGGGCCGACATCCGGGACCGCGGCCGTCGCGGACAGCTGATTCAGGACGAACCCGTCGTACTCGACGGTGTCCGAGAGCGGATAGCTGCTCCAGATCCCGGTGCCCGCCGCGGTGCGGCCGGGTGAGAGATACCGGTGCGGCAGTATCTCGTCCAGGCCGGCCCGGCCGAGGGCCGCGACCGCGGCCGGGGTGAGCTCGTCGACGGTGAGCAACTCGACCCGCCGGGCCCGCACCTCGTCGACCAGCGCCCGCGGCTCGGCGCCGTCGAACAGGAGGTTGGCCTGCATCACCGTGATCAGGCGCTCGCCATCCGGACCATCGCCCGTCCGGTACAGCGGTAGCTGGGTCCACACGCCGGCGGCCGCGACCAGCAGCGCCAGTCCGGCACCGCACCAGCGCCGCCCCGCGGCGAACGCGGCCGCGCCCACCAGAGCCGAACCCATCAGATACGGCGCCCCGGAGGCGGCGAGGACCGGCAACCGTGCCGAAGAACTACTGAAATGCAGCAGGACCCCGGCGGTACCGGCGAGAGTCGCCGACCAGGCGAGTATCCGGGTGACGATCCGCACCGGCCTCGTTTTCACATCCGCAAGCCAAGCACACGGCCCGGCTACCGGCGACATCGCGGCGGACTCGACACACAACGTGGGCACAGGGGTGGCCGGCATGGCCGAACCCGGCCCGGACGACCGGACCGGCAAGACATACTGACGTGGTGGGTGCTGCGGAGATGAGTGTGTACGAAGCGATCCGGACCAGGCGCGATGTGCGGGCCGAGTTCACCGGGGAACCGATCGACGAGGCCATACTGTGGCGAATACTGGAGGCCGCCCACTGCGCGCCCAGTGTCGGCAATTCGCAGCCATGGGATTTCGTGGTGGTGCGCCAGAGCGCCACGCTGCGGAAATTCGCCGCACACGTCGCCGAGAAGCGGCTCGAATTCGCACGTTCCCTACCACCCGACCGGGCCCGGACATTCGAGCCGATCAAAATCGAAGGAATCGAGGAGAGCGGTACGGGGGTGGTGGTCACCCACGACGATTCGCGGGGCGGTCCCCATATCCTGGGGCGGGCGTCGGTACCCGAAACCGGGGTGTACTCCACCATTCTCGCGATCCAGAATCTCTGGCTGGCGGCGACCGCGGAGCTGGTGGGCGTGGGATGGGTGTCGTTCTACGACGCGCCGTTCCTGGCGGCGCTGGTGGACCTGCCCACGGGAATCCGGCCGGTGGCCTGGCTCTGTATCGGCCCGGTCACCGAGTTCCAGCGGACCCCGGACCTGGAACGCTTCGGCTGGCGTGGCCGCCGGGCACTCGACGCGGCCGTGCACCGCGAAACCTACGAACAGCGCCGTCCGGAATGAGAAACCGGCCGATCCGCGAGCGGACCGGCCGGTTGCACCGTTGCCTCTGCGTACCTCCGCCTCGGCTGTGGCGTGCGCGTCCATAGGTTCTGGATCCGCTCACAACCTCAACCGGCGTCGGGGCCTCTCCGTACCTCCGCCTTCGCTGCGGCCATGCGCGTCCATAGGTTCCGGATCCGCTCACAACCCCAACCGGCGCCGGGACCTACGCGAGCCTGATCAAACCGTAATCGAAGGCATGCCGACGATAGACGACCGAAGGACGGTCGGTTTCCTTGTCCTGGAACAAGAAGAAATCGTGGCCGACGAGTTCCATCTGGTACAGGGCGTCGTCGACCGTCATGGGGATCGCCGAATGGACCTTGGTGCGCACGATATGGCCGGGACCCTCGTATTCGGGGTAATCGGCGGCGAAATCGGATCGCTTAGCACTATGCGGCGAATGGTCGTGGGCCGCACCGGACAGGTCTCCGAGCAACTCCTCGGTGAGATCGGCGGTGGCATCGTGCACGGAGACCGGCGTCTTCTCGCCGTAATGGACGCGGCGCCGGTCCTTGGTGCGGCGCAGCCGGCTCTCCAGCTTCGCGGTCACCGCCTCGAAGGCGGCGTAGAAACTGTCCGCGCAGGCCTCGGCGCGGACGATCGGGCCCTTGCCGCGCGCGGTGATCTCCACCCGCTGGCACGCCTTGCGTTGACGACGATTGCGTTCGTGGAAGAGCTCCACATCGAACAGGAAGATCGAGGGATCGAAGCGTTCCAGCCGGGACAGCTTGTCCGCCACATAGATTCGGTAATGGTCGGGAACCTCGACATTGCGGCCCTTGACCACGATGTCGGCCCTGGTTTCTCGTGGTTGGTCCAGCTGCTCGTCCAGCTGGGTCGGGGCGGTGTCCTGTACTGAAGGTCGTGAAGATGTCGTCACGCGTACCTCCCGGTTCTGGCCGCACACTTCCGACGCGTGCGGCGGGATGAAACGGTGCCGGCCACGTCCCATCAGTCGGCCGGCATCTCGAGTCCTCGGCCCACCTCCAAACTCCCGGAACGGGGTGTGTGAACGCGACGCTAGTACGCGGATCGGACGTTCGCCACTGTTCACGCAAATTTCCCGGATTCACGCGGCACACGTCACCAATACGCCATCGAGGTATGAGCCCGTCACCGCCAAGGCGGCCGCGCACGCGGATACCGTCGCCCCGGTCGTGAGCACATCATCGACCAACACGACCTGCGCGTTCCGCACCGAGGCGGGCAGCGGAGCAGCACTCACCCGGCCGCGCAGATTGCGGCCGCGCTCCCGCGCCGACAGCCCCATCGAATCGCGAACTCCCCACCAGACTCGCAGACACGGCACCACCTGGCAACCGTCCAGCGATCGAGCAGCCACCCGCGCGCATCGCAGCACCGGATCGCCACCCCGCCGCCGGGCAGCGGCCGCACGGCTCGGCGAGGGTACAAGTATCAGGGGCCGGCCCGGCGCCCGCAACTCGGCCAAACCCGCCGCCAGAGCCACCCCCAACGGCCGGACCAGATCCCGCCGGCCCCGTTCCTTCACTCCGAGCACCGCCTGCCGCGCCGGGCCCCGGTACGGACTCAGCGCCCAGCAGGGCACCCCCGGATCAACCCGCGGGAACACCCGCCGCGGGGTCGCCCGGAGCTGCGCAGCGCATCTCCCACACCACGCGGGCCCGGGCCGCCCACATCCCCCGCACTCCCCCGGCACCACCAGATCCAGCAATGTCCCCACTCCGCGCAGTCTGCCCCGGCCCACCGACACCCCGACCCCAACCGGCAACCGCGGCCGGCGACAGCCCTTCCCCTGTCTCAAACACGCCGCCGGCCTGCACGGCGGATGCGACCGTCCACGCTTGTGGGGTGGGGAGGGGCCTTGCACGCCAACGTGAGAAGCGGTCTCGCTCGCCAAAGGGGGGGAGGTGACCCCGCCCGCCAAAGGGAGGAAGGTGGGACCCATGCGGGCCCGGGCAGGTGGCCCTACCTGCCAAGGTGAGTAGGTGACCTTGCCCGCCAAGGTCAGAAGGTGCCCCCACCCGCCAAGGCGAGAACGTGACCCTGCCCGCCAAGGTCAG
>NZ_JBSFRU010000128.1:0-16159 GCF_053589395.1 Nocardia sp. NPDC003345 | reverse complement strand
TCACCGCCACCGACCACCACGATGTCCTGGCCTTTGAAGAAGAAGCCGTCGCAGGTGGCGCAGGCGCTGACACCGCGGCCGAGCAGTTCCTGCTCCCCCGGGACGTTCAGGTACCGGGCCGCGGACCCCATGGCGAGGATCACGGCGTGCGCCTCGTACACATCGCCGGAAACGGTGACCTTCTTCACGGGGCCACTCAGATCGATAGCGTCGACGTCCTCGGTGCGGATCTCGGCGCCGAAGCGTTTTGCCTGTTCACGCATCTGTTCCATCAGGTCGGGACCCATGATGCCGTCGCGGAAACCCGGGTAGTTCTCCACCTCGGTGGTGGTCATCAGCGCGCCGCCGAACTGGGTGCCCTCGAACACCAGCGGCTCGAGTTCGGCACGGGCGGCGTATACGGCGGCGGTATAGCCGGCCGGCCCGGAGCCGACGATGATCAGGTCGCGAACTGGCGTGCTCATGGGGCCCTTCCGGAGGAGCTGACGGGGACGTTTCGGTCAACAACAGGGTAGACGCGCTTTGTTCCCCCGGTAACCGGCCGCACCGGGTCAGCCGATATCGGTGATGGCCAGAAGCTCGGGGTTGCCCGGTCCGCATCCGGAGCCGACGACCATGGCGGTGATCTGGGCGCCGTTGCGCCCCCCGACGAGAATCAGCACGGCATCGTCGCGGCCCTCGAACCGCATCTCGGAGGAACCCAGTACCGGGCGCTCGATCTCATTGGCCCGGACGCAGGCGGCGAGCGCGGCGGGATCGGAGAGTCTGCCACTGACATCGTTGCGCCCGAGTGCGCGCATGGCGACCGCGGTATCCAATATGCCGCCCGGAACGGTGGTTTCGCCTGTGGGCGGTGCGGCGGTCGGCGGCGCCGAGTCCGTGCCGGGACGCAGCCCGATAACTGTGGCGGCCGCGGCGATCACCACCAAGGCGGCCGCGGCCAGCGTTGCCGCGGCCCGCCTGCGGCGGCGACGGCTGTCGATGGGGATCGGTGCTGCCGGAGCGGATTCCGACGCGGGAGCGGTTGCGGTGGAGGGGTTTTCGGTGGCAACCCGAGGCAGTGCCCGGACAGCGCCCGAAGATACGCCGACCGGGGAGACCACCTCGCCGCTGTCCGCCGCGACATCCGCGGGCCGAACCCGATCCGCGGCCTCGCGGCCCAGGGATTCGGCGAAACCTTCGAGCCGCGCCGCGATATCCGGCGGCATCGGACAGGCGATACCGCCGGATCGGGCGAGACCGGCCAGTGATCGGCTCACCTCGTCCAGGGAGTCGAGATAGCGGCGGGCGTCGGGATCGTCGCGGACCACCGGCCACAACCGGGCGGCGAGTTCCGGGTCGACATTGCCCGCGTGCAGGTCGGCCAGCAGTTCCGGAGGGAAGGGAGGCTGCGGATCGGGCTTCATGACCTTCGCACCTCCAATGCTGCTGCGTCCATCTGGCTCGGGTATCGATTCCTGCGGCGGTTGTTCGTATGCGGGCTGTTCGTACTTCTCCGGAGTACATACCGTCCGGGCGGGAAAATATGTCACTTGATCTGACGCGGAAGACCTACATCCGGTTCCCCTCCGCATCGAGTGAATCCAGTTCGGCCTTCAAACGCTGCCGGGCACGTGCGCATCTGCTCTTGACGGTACCCACCGGTACGCCGAGCAGTTCCGCCGCGTCGGCGACGCTGTAGCCTTCCACATCCACCGCGACCACCGCCGCCCGCTGGTCGGCCGGCAGCTGGAACAGGGCGCGTTCGAGCACTATCGAGATATCGATGCGGCCGTATTCGTCGGAGCGGTCCGATATCTCGGGCCAGACCTCGGGCGGCAGCACAACGGCGCGCTGGGCACGGTTACGCCGGATCCGGTCCAGGCAGGCATTGACCACGATGCGGTGCAGCCAGGTTCGCACCCCGGATTCGGCGCGGAACGAGGCCGCGTTGCGATGCGCGGACAACAGCGCCTCCTGGAGGGAGTCCGCGGCGTCCTCGGGCGTGTAGGAGACCCGGACGGCGGTCTGCCACAGGTGGTCGTTGTGGCGGCGCAGGAGCTCCGCGAAGGCGTGTGGTGCGCCCTCGGCATGGGCACGAAGCAATTCGGTATCGGTAATCGAATCGAAGCCGGACCCGTATGCCCCGCCCGTGCCGGGGCGCGCGGTTTCTCCGCGAATCCCCGCGTTCGATTCGGACGACAATACCCAACCCCTCGAAAAGCGCTCACCAACGACGACGGCCATCGGCCGGCCACTGGAACCAACTGTGTGGCAGCGTGCGAGACGAACCCCTCATCCCGCCTGGCTCCCCTCCTGAGAGCGCGGGCGTGATCATATCCCGGTGTTCGATCGGGCGGCAACCGATTCGGTCCGGACCGCGGCCCGGTACGGGCCCGGTCGCGGTTGTCAGGGCTTGGCCTCGAATCCGAGTTCGGCGATGGAACTCTGGAACTGTCCTCCGTTGTTGCCCAGCCCGGTGACCCAGATCAGGACGTAGCGTGCCGACTGATCCGTCTGGATCGGCACCTCCGTGACCCCGTCGCCGAGGACCGCGGTGCCCACCAGCTGGGTTTGATCCAGGGTGGGTGTTTCGGTGGGTGAGGTGCGGATCTCGACCGAGGTACCCGGGGTGGGCGAGGTGATCGTGACGCCGGTGAGGGTGGTCGGGCCGGGCAGGGTCGCCAGCAGGCCGACGCCCTTTTTCAGGGCCGGGAACTGCTGGAAGTACTGATCAGTGCGCCAGAAGGTGGCCGGATTGCCGTCGGTGGTCGTGGCCGCTCCGGCGGGGTCGTCCGGGGTGCCCTCGGGCGAGAAGACCGTGACGCCGGTGGCCGGCACCGGCACGCCGGCGGCCGCCGGAGCCGGGGCCGACGGTGCGGCCGGATCACCGGTCTCCTCCGGGGCCCGGCTGGTGGTGAGACCGATGACCTGCTGTTCGTTGAGCGGCTCGCTGGAGTCTCCCGGTGCGAACACGCTCACCAGCCACCAGATGACGATGCCGACGACCAGGGCGGTCAGAATGCCCAGGGCCACCATGATCCACATCATCCGCTGCGACCTGTCGCGCTCGGCGGCAAGCAGTTCCGGATCGGCCAGGGATTCGTCGGCCGGTGCCGGGGCCCGCTGGCCCAGGCGCAGCACGGGGATGAAATCGGTCTTCTGGTCCACCACCGAGGCCTGCTCCAGCACATGCTGGATGGTGGCGGCGGTCCGGACGCCCTTGTTCGGCTCCAGCGAGCGCACCGCGACCGCGGAGATCTCGAAGGGCACCTCGGGCCGGATCTGCCGGGGTTCGACGGGGGTGCCGTCGGGGCCGTAGTCCGCCATCCGCAGCCCGCCGACGGTGGCCGCGCTACCGCTCATACCGCCGGTCCGCAGCGGCCAGCGCGCGGTGATCAGGGCGTAGAGCATGGCGCCCAGACCGCGGACGTCGCTCTGTGGATCGGCGTCGCCGAGCGTGCCCGGGAAGGCGAGAACGGCGTCGCCGGAGGCGCTGATCCGGATGCGGTCGGGGTGGTCGATCGACAGGGCGCCGCCGCTGCGGTGCGCCATCTCGGTGGCCGAGGCGAGCACCCGGATCGCGCGTGCGGCGCCGATCGGCGACGGTACGGTCTCCGCCATCTCCCGCAGCGAGCGACCGGGTGTCCATTCGGCGACCACGATGCCGCCGGAACTACCGCGCACCACGTCCAGTACCCGGGCCAGACCCGGGGAGTTGATCCGGCCCAGCCGCAGGGTCCGGGACAGAATCGCCTGCGGACCGTCCTGACCGGAGTTGCCGCCGGACTTCTGGTCGGCGTCGACGAAGGTCAGCGCCACTTCCCGGTCGAGTTTGATATCCAGCGCCTGCCAGAACTTCAGGCCGCGGGAACCGCCGTGGTTGGCGAGCAGGCGGTAGCGCCCGCCCGCGACCGAGGCCCCGGCGATGAGTTTCGGTCCGCGCTGGACCCGGCTCGACTGGGTTATCGGCGGCACCGGGATCATTCCGGTGTCGTAGACCGGATCGGTGGCCGATGCCGTGGCGCCGCTGCGCTGAACATGCTCTGCGGACATCCGGTCCGCGGCATCGTCGCGCTCTCCGGCCGATCCGTACCTGACGGTCTCGTTCTCCGGGTCGAAACCCGCGTCCTGCTCGTTCCCGTAGTCCGATTCGGGCGCGGACGGTCCCACCTCACGCTGATCGCGCGGGTCGCCCGGCTCCGAACTCTCCGGGGGAACATCGGTGGACAGGCGACCGCTCGCCGGATTCTCGGAAGAATCGGCGGCTGGGACGTCGCCCACCGCGTCGTCGCTCACCCTCGGACCTCCTTCGCCCTGGTATGCCGCAACTTCGGCGGATCTGCCACTTGTGCCTGTCTGCCGAACAGGGTACGGGAACTGCCCGGGGCCGGTGCGGTCAACCGAGTCGGGCCGGATCACCGGTAGCACCATTGTGCTCTGCGCGTCCATGGCCGAATCGAATCCGGAGTATGCCAGGTACGGGTCGGGGCGGCGCAGGATACGGGTCGTGTGCTCGTCCCCGGCCGGAATATCCAGGTCGGCGGGGGCGGGCGGGGTGATGCCCAGCCGGCGGGAGACCGCGACGGTGATCGCGACCACCTCGGGGATTCCGGCCAGCCGCATCAGGCCGAAGGCCACCGCGAACATCACGATCGCGGTGATGCCCACCCGGATGAACGAGCCCGGGCCACCGAGGGATTCGGTGAGCCGGTCCAGTCCCATGACCTTGTCGGCGATGAGCATGACAGCGCCACCGGCCAGCGAAGCCAGCAGCACCCGGCTGACCGTCCGCCCCACATTCGCCATCCGCAGATCGCCCAGGCTGCGATGCAGCAGGTAACCGCCGATCACCGCGCCGACGGTGAAACCGAGGCCGGTCGCGATACCGAGCACGATGACCACCTGCTGGCTGTCCTCGGCGATCACCGGTGCCAGCGCGGAGAACAGGATCTTGATCGTGGTGATGCCCAGGATGATCCAGGTGGGGGTCCATACCTGCTCGCGGGCGTAGAACACGCGCAGATGGATGAGCACCAGCGAATAAGGGATCAGGGTGAACGCCGAGAAACTGACCGCCGTGCCCAGCCGGGAGGCGTCCTCGGCGAAACGTGCGTAACCGAACAGCGCGTCACCGACCTGCGGTCCCGCGACCGTCAGGAAGGTGACGATGGGGATGAGCGCGATCATGGTGAGCCGGGTGGCGGCCGACAGGTCGTCCACCACCGCGGGGGTGTCGTCGTTGGCGGCGTTGCGGCTCAGCCGCGGCATGATCGCGGTCAGCAGGGTGACGCCGATGACGCCGTAGGGCAGCTGCAACAGCAGCCAGGCGTTCTGATAGATCGCCGGGCCCGCCTCGTCGGCCTGCGAGGAGATGTTGTTCGCGAAGATCGCGCCGATCTGGCTGATCAGTACGTAGAGGATGATGGCCCCGGCCATCGTCCCGAACTGTTTGAGCCGGTTGTCCACTCCCCACAGCGGCCGCAGGTCGATTCCCTGGCGGCGGATGGCCGGTAGCAGGCTCATCGCCTGCACGACCACGCCCAGCGTGACCCCGCATCCCAGGACCAGCAGTTTCGGGTCACTCATCCGCACCGGATCCAGGGTGATCTCCCCGGGGGTGAAGGCGTAGAGGCCCAGGACGAGCAGTACCACCACGTTGTTGAGCACCGGTGCCCAGGCGCCCGGTTTGAAAGCGCCCCGGGTGTTGAGGATGGCCGTGAACAGACCGGAAAGTCCGTAGAACAGCACCGCGGGCACCAGCAGGAAGGTCAGCGCGGTGGTGAGCGCGGTGTTGACCTTGCCGTCCGAGGAGACGAAGACATGGGTGGCCAGGATCGGCGCCGCCGCTGTGGCCAGCACCGCGGCGGTACCGAGGATGACCGACGCCGCCGTGACGAGCCGCCGGATGAACGCCGCGCCCCCGTCCGAATCCTCCTGTTCGGCCCGCACCAGGGTGGGGACGACGATGGCGGTCAGCACGGCGCCCAGCACCAGCTCGGCGATCATATTCGGAATGAGGCTCGCCGAGGTGAACGAACTGGCGATGGCCGGCCCGAGTACCGCGAGCAGCATCAACTGCTTGCCGAAACCGGTGATCCGGCTGATCAGCGTCGCGATCGCGATCGAGCCGGAGTCCCGCAGCAGTTTCGACTGGCTGTTGTCCGGTTTCTCGGTCGCCGCGGCCGGTTTCTCTTCCACCGCGACCGCCGACATCGGACCCGTACCGGGCCGGTTGCGGCCCGCCGCCGCGGCGATCCGCTGCGGTGTCGGCCGTTGCGGAGGTGCGGGCGGTACCTGACGCATGGGTTGCGATACCGGCGCCTGGCGCTGCGGCGGCACCGGCGGGCGCCCGGGATGCCCCTGGGGAACCGGCGCCGGGCGTTGCGGCGGCTGCGGTGGCCGGCCGGTGGCGGCCGGCCCGGGCCGGTCCGCGGGTGCGGCCGGGCGGCCCGGCGGGCGATTCGGGTCGGGCGGCTGCTGCACCGGCCGCATTCGCTGGGCGGGGAAGGGCTCGGACGCCGGGCCCACGGCCGGATCGGCCTCCGAGCGGGGCTGTCGCGGCGGGAGATCGGCGCCCGGGAAACGGTCCACGGAAGGGGATGGTCCGCCTGGACGCGGTCCGCCGGGCTGCGGCCGGCCCCCGACCGGAGCGCCGGGGGGCGGGCCAGGACGGGGTGCCGGCGGACGCGATGCGGGCGGTTGGCCCGCGGGCGGGACCGTCCCACGGGAGCCGGCGGGTGGATCGAGAGGCGGTACGGCGGGCCGGGAACCGGACGGCGGATTGGGGGGCGGTACGGCGGGCCGGGAACCGGACGGCGGATTGAGGGGCGCCGCGGGCGGCCGGGCGCCGGGTGCGGCGGTCGGCGGGACCGCAGGGCGCGATCCCGGCGGCGGGTTCTGCGGCTGCATCCCGGGCCGGGCGCCGGGGCGAGGGTTCAACGGCGGCACGGCGGGGTGGCCGCCCGAGGCCGGATCGGCCGGCCGGGGTGGGCGCGGCCGGGCGTCGGGGTGGCCGGAGGCATAGCGATCCTCGCCGGGGTGCGGTCCGGGCCGCGGCGCGGGCCGCGGAACCGGCGGCGGTGCCTGCGGATGCTCGGGGCCGGCGTTGCGGCGTAGTTGCGGCGGCGCTTCGCGGAACGCTTCGGGACGGTGCCGGTCACGTTCGGTCTCACCGGGCCGGCCGCTCATATCCGGCTCCTGCTCGGAAGGAAGGGGAACGCGCTCCCACGGTGCGCGAGGGGCCCGGCGGCCTCGCTGGGCGTCGGGCTGTCGACCGGGCTGTTGCCGATGAGCGGAGGATTCATCGTCGCTCATCATGCCTCCTGTATCGCCCGGACCCCCGCTTGCCGGTTGTCCCCTGTGTCGCGTCGAACATTCCCGGCACGCGCCACCGAACTGTACGGTCCGTGCGCGCGCCGTATCCGACCGCGCACCGGCCTCCGGACGGAGCCGGATCACCGGTGCGCGCACTGTCTCCATCTTCCACGGGCGGTGGCTGCCGGTCACCCTCCCCGGGCGTCCGGGCCCCCGCGAGGCCCGCTACCAGGCACCGGGCTCGGCCGGAGTCACCGCAGCCCGCCGCTGTGCCCTACCGGGAATCGACATCGGGCGGCGGGATCGCGGAAGGCCCCCGCCGGATGCTCCGGGGCGACCGGCGAGCTACCGGCGGCCCGGCGCGATCGGTCCGTGGGAACCCGCCCGACGCCTAGACCCGTTCGCGCCGCCCCGCCTGTTGGGCTTCGTGGCTCAATTGGGTCTCCGGCCTGGAGGTGTCGTGCCGGCGGGCCCGGCCCAGCCGGATGACCCGGCGCCGGACACCGGGATCGATACCCTTGTCGGCCGGATCGTGCTCGCCGTGGAAACGGCGCCACAAACGGCGTCCGGCCAGCAGGAACAGCAGCGCGGCGGCACACGCGGTGATGATCGCGAGGATCTGTCCGTACGCGTTCGACCGCACCGAGATCGACGTCGCGTGCCCCAGCGGGACCCCCTCGGGGGTGCTCAGCGAGATCGGAACGACCAATTTGCGGCTATCGCTGACCTCGGTGGGAACCTGGAACGACCGGGTGCCCCGGGGCGGCAGCAACTGCTCGCCGATATCGGTGATCTTCGTTTCCGGCGGCGCGTCGATCCGGAACCGGATACGCATGGAAATGGGCAGATCGTTGCGGGCCACCAGCAGCAGCGGACTCGATTCCGAGGCCAGGGTGTACACGCCGCCCGGCGGGAGCACGGTCACCGACCGGTAGATATCGTCGACCGCCGCGGTCGCCTTCTCGATCCGGCGCCAGGCGAATACCTCGGCCTGGGCCGTCGGGCCCCCGCGCCGATCCGACAGCGACAGCGCCCGCACCAGATCGTCGCGCAGCGGGTCGAGGAAGGCCCGAGGCGTCGGCTCGGTATCGGGAACCTCCACCATCGCCTGCATCAACTGCGTCATGCGGTGCGACTGGTCGCGGGCGGGTGCCGCGAAATGCGGGGGTACCGCCTCCATGGCGGCTTCCGCCAGCGGCGCCAGCTGGTAGGGCGCCGGATCGGTGCTCTGGCCGATCAGGTCGCCGAACGGTCGTGGATCCACCAGTTTGCTGTCGGTGAGCAGCTTCAGCTGACCCAGTACCGCCGCGGCCTCGTCCTTGTTCGCACCCCACTGCTGCGGCGGCATGATCAGCTGTGACCGCGGCCGGCCCGGATCCGGATGCAGCGCCTGCCAGGACACCGCGCCCAGCGCGTCCTGCAGGCGGGCGGTACGGGAATCGTTTGTCACCGGGTATCTGGCCTGTTCGGGCACATACGCCGGGGTGGGCGGATTCGAGCCGACGCCCGCCAGCGCCGCGGCGGGCCAGATGTCGAAGGTCGCCACCCGCAGAGCCGGATCGGCGCCCGGGCGGGCCTCGGGCGGGCCGGCCGCAGCCTGCTGCCCCTGCGCCGGCGCCTGGTCGCCGACCGGCACCGCGTCCGGTGCCGTCGGACCGCCGTCCGGCGCCGGCGCCGGCTGCGCCCCCGTGATCCCCGGTAACCGCACCACGTCCGGGACGGCCGCGTACGGGTCGCCCACACCGCCCTCCGGCGCCACCGCGTTACCGGCCAGCACGGCGGTACCGAAGCCCTGGGCCTTCAGCAGCTGGGCACCGCCGGGATCGAGACTGCTGGCGTCCGGGAGGCTCACCCCGCGCACCGACCGGGTGCTCAGGATCGAATCGACTATCGAGGCGGGTGCGTCCAGCGCCCGGGCGGTCAGTGCGGGATCGTTGGCCGCCGCCAGCGCCGACATATCGACCTGGGCGAACGGCAGGGCGACCGTGCACATCGACGACGCCAGCGTGCGCAACCGGTCCAGCCACTGCTTGGCGGCCTCGGTGCCGCTGCCCGGGCGGGTGGCGCCGTCGGGATCCGACGGGCTGGCCAGCACCCGATACTCACTGGTCATCGCCTGCACCGTCAGCAGCAGGTCGGGGTCGACGGCCAGGCAGACCGCCGAAGCGGGCCCGTCGGCGGCCTGATCGGCGCCGAATACCGACTCCAGCGCCCCGACCAGTTCGTCCAGCCGTCCGCCCCGGCCCAGCGACGCCGCCAGTTCGTCGTCGGTGAGTTCGACGGTCCGATCGAGCTCACCCGTTTGACCGGCCACCATCCGGGGCCGGTCGGCCAGCGGCCAGAGGACGGTGGCCGATACCGGCGGATGCCCCGGGGCGGGCACCGGCGGTCCGCTGCCGTCGGCGGCCGCGGGCAGGCCCAGCACCGGTAGCAGGAAGCGGGCATCGTCGAGCCGCGCCTGGCCGCCGTAGTCCGGGGTCCCGTTGACATTCAGCAGCAGCGGATACACACCTGGCTCGGTGATGTTCAGCGATGTACCCGAGCCGTCGCGCAGCGGCACCGACAGCGTGAACTGCTGCCGCTGACCCGGCTCGAGCCGGGCCGCCACGTCCTGGAACGGTGTCGGGAAATCGTAGTTGACCTGGTCGAGCTTCAAAGTGGTGCGCAACTCGCTGGCATCGGCGACCGCGCGCGAGCGCTGCACCCGCACCGCGACGGCGTCCACTCCGCGGTCGCCGATATTGGTGACCGTCCCGGTGACCGTCAGCATCGGATCGCTATCCGCGGTGACCGTGCCCGGGCTCACCGAATCCAGGGACATCTTCAGGAACTGCGGCGCGGTGGCATCCTCGGCGGACCCGGTCGGCTGCGCGTACGCCGAGGATACGAGCAGGGTGGGCAGTGCCGTCACCGAGCCGAGGATGGTCAGGATCACGAGCATGATCCGACTCGCTCCACGCGTCATCGCTTGCCGGTCTCCATCCGGTCGATCAGGCGGTTCGCCACCTCGGCCAGCCTGCGCTCATCGGCATAGGCCAGCCTCGAGTTCAATTCGCTCAGCGGCACCCAGTCGACCTGGGTGACCTCCACATCGGCGTCCGATAGTTCGCCACCGACCGAACGCAGCAGAAAATGGTGCACCGTTTTGTGTACCCGCCGCCCCTCGGTGACGAACCAGTAATCGATACTGCCCAATTCGGCGACCACCACGCCCTGGATACCGGTTTCCTCGGCGACCTCGCGAATAGCGGTCTGCTCGGAGGTTTCGCCCTCTTCGATATGTCCTTTGGGCAGCGACCATAGCAGCCGGCCCCGCCGGTCGGTGCGGCCGATCAGCGCGGCGCATCGCTTATCCGCGGGCCCGTCCAATCCGTCGACGACCAGCCCGCCGGCCGAGGTCTCGCGCACCGTGCGCATACGCGGCTTCGCCGCACCACCGGCCGAACCACGGCGCCGGGGCTGGCGGCGTCGACTGTTCGCGCGATCGGCCGGAGACACTACGCAATAGTAGAGGAGTGTCGGTTAGCGTCGCCTCCGGCAGCAGGGCGGGGCCGAACCCCGGGCGGCGAAGCCGCGCCATAAACTCTGCCTGTGGTTTCGACCGAGTCCGACGACGCTGTGCAGGATCGCCGTACCCGTTTACTGGCGGCGGCCGCCATATCGCTGGGCCGGTTGTCCGATGTCCTGACCCCGCTGGGGGAGATGTTCGCGGCGCGTGGTTTCCAGCTCTATCTGGTCGGGGGCAGCGTTCGGGACGCGATTCTGGGCCGGTTGGGCACCGATCTGGATTTCACCACCGATGCCCGGCCGGAGGCGGTGCAGGAACTGCTGCGGGGGTGGGCCGATCAATTATGGGATACCGGCGGTCTCGCGTTCGGGACGGTGAGTGCGGCCAAGGACGGCCAGCAGCTGGAAATCACCACTTTCCGTAGCGACACCTACGACCGTGTCTCGCGAAATCCGCAGGTCAGTTTCGGTGATGACCTGGAAGGCGATCTGGTGCGCCGGGATTTCACGGTGAATGCGATGGCCGTGCGGATCGCGGCCGACGGCGCGCTGGAATTCGTGGATCCGCTGGATGGGATGGCGGCGCTGCTGGACGGCGTGCTCGATACTCCGGCCGCGCCCGAGGAATCGTTCGACGATGATCCGCTGCGGATGCTGCGGGCGGCTCGTTTCGTTTCGCAGCTGGGTTTCCGGGCGCATCCGCGGGTCCGGGCGGCGATCGTGGAGATGGCGCCGGAAATCGATCGGATCACCGCGGAGCGGGTCCGGGCCGAATTGGACAAATTGATCGGCGGCGCGCATCCGATCGACGGTATCGACATGATGTGCGAAACCGGTTTGGCGCAGCGGGTGCTGCCGGAGGTTCCGGCGATGAAACTGGAGATCGACGAGCATCATCAGCACAAGGATGTCTACTGGCATTCGCTGACCGTGCTCGAGCAGGCGATCGATCAGGAGGAGGGCGACCCCGATCTGGTGCTGCGCTGGGCGGCGCTGCTGCACGATATCGGCAAACCGGACACCAAACGCAACGAGCCCGGCGGCGGCGTCAGCTTTCATCACCACGAGGTGGTGGGCGCGAAAATGGTGCGCAAGCGGATGCGCGCGCTGAAGTATCCGAAGCAGTTCACCGAGGATGTGGCCCGCTTGGTGTTCCTGCATCTGCGGTTCCACGGATACGGCAAGGGCCAGTGGACCGATTCGGCGGTGCGCCGCTACGTAACCGATGCCGACGAACTGCTGCCGCGGCTGCACAAATTGGTGCGGGCGGACTGCACCACCCGCAACAAACGGCGGGCGGCGGCCCTGCGTTCGACCTACGACGACCTCGAGGCCCGCATCGACCGGCTGCAGGAGCAGGAGGATCTCGCCCGGGTGCGTCCCGACCTGGATGGGAACGCCATCATGGAACTGCTGGGCCTGCCGCCCGGACCCGAGGTGGGCCGCGCCTGGCGCTATCTCAAGGAGTTGCGGCTGGACCGGGGTCCACTCACCCGTGACGAAGCCGAAGCGGCGCTGAAGCAGTGGTGGCAGACCCAGGGTTGAGCGGATCCGTGCCGGTCAGAACACGATCAGGGTTGTTCCGGCGACGATCGCGGCTCTGATCTGAGCCAGATCGAAGGAACCGTCCACCGGTCCCAGTTCGATGGTGAAGCGCACCAGGCCGCCCTCGCGGACGGCCCGGCGGACGCGTGCCCCGTGGGGCAACTCCGCGATCCGGATCGGGTTCATCGTGCGCCAGCGTCGCGGCACGGGTATCCCGGACCACCGGGCGCGGTGCACGACAAGTTCCAGGGTGTCGTCGGTGACCGAGGCGTCCAGTTCGGCGGTGATCCGTTTGCGCCGGTGCACGGCGTGGATACGGCCCGCGGCGGTGACGGAGAGGTCCCACTCCCGCTGCCGGTCGGCGAGCCAGCCGAGGACCGCCGCCACGGTGACGGTGCCGTCGATATCGATGCGGTTCGCGCGGACCCGTGTCGGTACCCCGGGGACGAGCCGGACCTCGTGCGAGATCACCGTGACCTCGTGGATATGCCGGCTGTCCCAGTTCAGTTCCCGTAGCACGGCCTTGGTCTGGAAATGCGCGCCGCGGCGGCGGACCTTGAGTACGTCGAGAGTGCCCGTCAGCCGGTGGCCGAGCAGAGTGGCGCTGATCTCCTGACCGCCGAACCGGCTCAGGATGCCTTCGCTGAGCACGGTGAGCAGTGTGTCGGGCAGCAGCGCGGTGACCGTTGCGGCGCTCAGATCGGCGACCGGCTCCACCCAGGCGGTGGTATAGCCGATCCACTGTTCCAACCAGGACTGGTCGAACAGTCGTTTGCCCAGGTCGATCGCCCGTAACGCGGAGAACGGGGACCCCGGATCGAAGTACGCGGCCATGATCGCTTTCGAGCGTACTGGCCCGGCGGGCACACGCCTACGCCGAAGTCGCAGAGGTCACGTCCGTGTTCGGCCGCGGCGTGGCCGTGCCGACCGTCTTCACCGGCCGGGAGCGCCCGGTTCGGGTAAATTCACACCGGCAATACGGCTCGACAGAACGGTGAACTGCTGTGATCGCTGTGGCGCAGGAGTTCCGGCCGCGCCGGGGCGGGCTCGCGTTTCTCGGCCTCGTTCTGGTCGGCTGTCTCACTGTTTCGGCCCCGGTGCATGCCGCGCCGTTCCCTTGGGCGCCCCCGCCGGTGAACGTATGCGGTGAGGTGGGCCTGGACCCGCTGGCCCGGGAACCGGACCCGTCCGTCCCTCCTCCGCCGCCGGTGCGGATCCCACCGCAGATCGATATCCCGGTGCCGGTTCCGCAGTTCACGCCGGTTCCGATCCCCGATCCGCCACCGGACACCACCCGGATCACGCCCGAACCGCTGCCCGCCGATCCGTGCCGGAATCCGTGCCCGGATATCCGGGACACCCCGAAACCGGAGGCGCCCGACGAGGGGGCCACCGATCCGGCTCCGCGGCCGCCGGACAGCGGTTCCGCCTCCGGCAGCGGCCCCGGCAGCGCGACCGGTTCCGGTTCCGGCTCGGGTTCCCAGGATCCGATACAGCTGCCGAAGATCCAGATCAAACCGGAGATCGAGCCTATTCCGATCCCCGTTCCCGGTGGTCCCGGCGACGACCCGCAGGCCGCGCCGCCGCCGGCCACTCCCCCGGTCGAACCCGGTCCGGTGGCCGCGCCCGCGCCGCTTCCCGCGGTGCGGTCGGTGCGCCTGGTCGAACAGCTCACCGGGCCCGGTTCGGCCAACCGGACCGATATGCGCTGGCAGGTCGACGGTACGGATCTGGGGCTGATGTGGGAGACGAAGCCCGGCCAGGTCGCCGTGGTCTTCGGGGATACCTTCGGCGCCGGCTGGCGCCCCGGCGGCGTGGGCGCTCCCGACCAGGACTGGCGCAGCAACGTGCTGGGCTACAGCACCGACCGGGAACTGTCCGACGGGCTGACATTGGACGGCATGGTGCAGGACAGCCGCTGCCACGCCGCCGAACTGCTGGGCAGCCGCAAGATCAAGAACTGGGAGACCACCACCATCCCGACCTCCGGATTCGCCTTGGGCGACCGGCAGTACCTCTCGTACATGTCGGTGAACCGCTGGAGCCGGATCCCGGGGATGTGGTGGACCAACTACGGCGGGCTCGCCTACTCCGACGACAACGGCGCCACCTGGGTGAAGGATCAGCACGCGCGCTGGGAGAACATGTTCGGGCTGGGCCGCTTCCAGGTGACCGCGATGGTGCCGCGCGGCGACCACGTGTACATGTTCGGCACGCCCAACGGCCGGATCGGGATGCTGGGCCTGGCCCGGGTGCCCGCCGATCAGGTGCTGAACCGGTCCGCGTATCAGTACTGGGTGAACGGCGACTGGAGGCCGGCCGCGGAGTATCAGGCGACGCCACTGGTCCCGGGTACGGCCAGCGAGGTATCCGTCCGCGTCGACCCGGAGACCGGAACCTGGCAGATGATCTATCTGGACGTGGTGCGCGGCGAGATCGTGCTGCGGACCGCCGATGAACCCCAGGGGGCGTGGACCGAGCCGGTGCGGCTGGTGTCGACGACCGATTACCCCATGGCCTACGGCGGTTTCATCCATCCGTGGTCGACCGCGCGGGATCTGTATTTCACCGTCTCGTCGTGGACGCCCTACAACGTCTTCCTCATGCACGCGACGGTCGATCCGCCCGCCTGACTCCGGGCCCGGGGATCAGCGGCCCGGCGCGATCCGGCGGAATTTCAGCCGCTGACCCGGCCGCGCCTGGGCCATCAGATCGATATCGGCATCCGCGACCACCGCGATCACCGGATACCCCCCGGTGATCGGGTGGTCGGCCAGGAACACCACCGGTTGCCCGCCGGGCGGCACCTGGATCGATCCGAGGGCCATACCCTCGGTGGGAAGTTCGTCGGCCGAGATCCGGCGCAGCGGCGGTCCGTCCGCCCGGTCGAGGCGGGCGCCGACCCGGTCGGTATCGCTGCCGACCGTCCAGCTACCGGTGAACAGCGCGCCGGGGTCGGTGAACCAGTCGTCCCGGGGGCCGGGCAGGGCGCGGATTTCGAGTACTCCGGGCGGTCCGGCCCCGGGTGCCTGATCGGTCGCGGGCCAATCGCCCGGTTGTGGACCGCTGTGGATCGATCCGCCGGCCCGCAGCGGCGGCGGGCCGATGCCGGAGAGGGTGTCGTAACTAAGTGACCCCAGTACCGGCTCGGCGTCGACGCCCCCGCGCACCCCGATATAGCTGCGCAGGCCCGTCGTGGTGAAACCCAGCCGCAAGCGCTGCCCGGGTTCGAGCACCAGCAGGCTCGCATGACCCACCGGCATACTGTCGATCGTCGCCGGTGCGGGCGCCCCGGTCACCGAGAGCACCGTCGTATCCCGGGCCCGCAGTACCAGTCCGCCGAGCAGGACTTCGATACCGGCGTGCCCCTCCGGATTGCCGACCAGCCGGTTCGCCAGCCGCAGGGCGCCCCGGTCGGCGGCACCGCCCGGTCCGACACCGGAGCCGAACCAGCCCGGCCGGCCCAGATCCTGCACGGTGGCCAGCGGGCCCACTTCCTCGATCACCATCATCGGCCGGTCTCCGCGTTCACGAACCGGACTCGCGTCCCGGCCCGGATCAGGGCGGGCGGATCACGGCCGGTATCCCACATGGTCAGCTCGGTACGGCCGATGAGCTGCCAGCCGCCGGGCGTTTCCCGCGGGTACACCGCCGAAAAACCGCCGGCCAGTGCGACGGATCCGGCCGGGATCCGGGTGCGTGCACTCGCCCGCCGGCCGACCCGCAACCGGGTGTTCGGTGCGGTGAGATAGCCGAACCCGGGTGCGAATCCCACGAAGGCGCAGTACCAGGTCGTGCCGGTATGGGCCGC
>NZ_JBSFRU010000127.1:0-16198 GCF_053589395.1 Nocardia sp. NPDC003345 | reverse complement strand
CGAGCGCTGACAGCAGACGCTTGAGGGGCCGAACCCCGCGCGGCGAAGCCGCGCCAATAAACACAGAACCTTGACGAGAAAGGTCACCTCCCCACCTTGGCGAGCAGGGTCACCTTCTCGCCTTGGCGGGCGGGGTCACCTACTCACCCTTGACGGGCAAAGCCTCCCACCCACCTTCACGAGCAAGCTCACCTTCCCACCTTCATGAGCAAACTCACCTTCCCACCCTGGTGAGCAAAGCCCCACTCACCTTCGCAAGCAAAGCCCCCCGGCCTACCTCTTGGGCGACGGCAGCAGCGCCAACTGCCGGCTCTGCGCCACCAGTGCCCCGGTGGAGTCGACCACGATCTGGTCCGAATCGAACATTCCGCCGCCGACCTCGTGGGTGGTGGCGATGATGCGCAGCCAGCCGGGGGCGGGGCGGCGGCGGAGGTAGGTGGTCATCTGGACTGTCGGGGACCAGCCGAAATAGCCGAGGTTGGTCGGGACGGGCGGGCACATATCGGCGGCCATCATCGCGACGTAGGACGCGATCTCGGGGTCGGCCTGATCGGCGGGGCGCGGGCGCAGCCACATGCGCAGCCGGGGTTCGGCGTGTTCGCCGTCGACGAATCGGGCCCATCCCCGGTCCAGGAACGCGTCCATGCCGCGCGCGACGTGCACGATGCGGCCCATCGAGGAGCCGGGTTCGTAGCCGATGGCGTCGGCGGGTGGCTGGATCGGGAGATCGGTGTGTTCGGGCGAATGGAGCGGGGGCCGGTCCGGACCGTCGAGGTGACCGAAGGTGAACGCGGTGCGCACCAGCGGGCGGCCTCGCTGGATCAGCATCACGTCGACCAGGCAGATCTGGCGGCCGACCTTGCGTATGGTCACCTCGTAGAAGACCTCACCGGGTTCCGGGGCGCCCAGGAAGTCGGTGCTGCCCGACAGCGGGGCCATTCCGGCGCGGTCGGGTTCCACGGTCCGCAGCCAGCGGGTGGCGGCGGCGGCCGAGCCGGCGACCATGGTTCCGCCGTGCACCTTGGGTCCGATGGTCCAGATGTTGTCGATGACGCCGCGGTAGCGTCCGGCGCCCGGTTCGTCGGCGGCGAGTTCGGTCAGGGCGCATACCCGGCTGAACGGCGCGTCGGGGTGCACCGTGTCGATATCGGCGCTGAGCTCCGTCTCCGTCGTCATCGATACTCCTCTTCCTCGGCCCCGTGTCCGTCACCGCGCTTCGATACTGCCGGTCCATATTGGTACACAGGCGCCTCAACGGCTCATTCGGGTGCTACTCACCGCGGTACGGACGCGGGGCCACGGGCACCCGTGTGTCACTGTAGGTGCCCGCGGCCCGCGATCCGTGGACGATCACCGGGACTCGATCGGGCTGTGATCGGGCGGGGAGGTGACCGCGGGGTTCAGATGGGTGCGGGCGAAGGTGAGGGTTTTTTCGAGCATCGCCGACCGGGCCGCGGTGGTGCGGGCCTCCTGGGTGTTGATCTCGGCCACGGCGTGCCCGGCGAAACCGGTTCGGACCAGCGTCTCGCATACCTGGGCACAGGGCTGTGTGCCCTCACCCGGGATCAGGTGCTCGTCGTGCGCCGCGCCGCGTCCGTCGGCCAGATGCAGATGCACCAGGCCCGGCCCCATGCGCTCCGCCAGCGCCAGCGCGTCGGTACCGGCGGTCGCGGTATGCGACAGATCGAGGGTGTAGTGGCGGAAGCCGGTATCGGTCGGATCGTAGGTGGGGCTGAACGCGGTAAGTGAAAGGCCGGGACCGCCACGGCGTTCCAGCCGCCGGATATCCCCGGCACGGCGTTTGAACATCCGGTCGGCCCGCATCGGGAACATGTTCTCCACCGCGACCGCGACCGCGCCGTCCTGTTCCAGCGTCCGCACCTGTTCGGCGAAACCTTCGGCATAGCGCCGCTGCCACCGGAACGGCGGATGCACCACCACGGTGTCGGCGCCGAGCGCCTCCGCCGTCCGCACACTGCGCTCCAGTTTGGCCACCGGATCGGCGCCCCAGACGCGCTGGGAGATCAGCAGACACGGCGCATGCACCGCCAGCACCGGCACCGCGTACTTACGCGCGTAGCCGCGCACCGTGGCGATGCTCTGGCTGGCCGGTTCGGCCCACACCATCAACTCCACACCGTCGTAGCCGAGTTCGGCCGCGTACCGGAACGCCGCTTCGGTGTTCTGCGGGTAGACCGACGCGGTGGACAGTCCCACCTTGACTCCGTGCGCCCGGCCACCGTCCCGCGACTCATCCGCGGGAGATCTGCCTGTCATCACTGCCTCGCTCAGCCGGTACTGAGTAGAAATGCCAACGGCCCCAGCGTGACGAACACGCCGACGACCACGGCGATCACGGTACTGAACATATCGTCGGTCCGGCGCAGGATCCGCACCAGTGCGACGAGCCCGAGGATCACGACCACGGCGAGAGCCAGCGCCGCGAGCGGCTGCATCTCCCAGAGTTGTTCGAAACCCTTGAACAACACCATCCCCACCAGTGCCGCACCGACACTCTGGACGCCGAGCATGATCCACTGTTTACGGGGGTCGACGGGAGCCCCGTCGCCGTTCTCGGCGCGGTCGCGGCCGGTGAGCCGTTCGCGGGCCTCCGCGAACTTCCTCGTCCCCGTGAATTTCCCGGAGGCGGCGCCGAGCCGGCCGGTCAGCGCCGCGCGGCCGCGCCCCAGCCGGGATGCGGACTCGCCGGACTCCTCGGACTCCTCCCGCTCATCGTAGAGATCGGGCTCCGATGCGAAATCCGACTCGAAATCACCGGTTTCGGGGCCCAGGTCGCGCGGCATGGGCCCGGGAACCGGCGGCATCGGGCCGTGCACATCGGTGGCGAACATATCGGTGGCATAGCTGCCGGAATCGAAGCCGGCCGCGAAATCACCCGGCCCGTCCGGCTCGGGATAGCCGGGAGCGGGCGGTGCGGGATGGCCCTCGTGGCCACCGGGACCGAAACCGGGCCGATGCCAGGACTCTTCCACCGGGGGTGGGCCGAACTGGGGCCGCTGCGCCGGTTCGGCGGCCGGCCACATCACCGTCGCCTGTTCGGCCGCCGCGTCTTCGGGCCGTCGCTGATCCTCGGGCCACGGCGCCGGTTCGGGGACCGCGTTGGCACCGCGGCGGCGGCGCTGCAGTTCGGGACGGTTCTCCGGTACCGGGCCGGGATCCGGCGGCTGCCACGTCTCGGTGGGCGCCATACCGGGCGGACCCAGCCGGGGCGGGCCCGCCTCGAAACCGGGTGTCCGGTCCGGCCAGGACGGCCCCGCGTCCGGGCGGCCGAAATCCGGCGCCGCGGCGGGCGAACCGAAGTCGGGGGCCGCGAAATCCGGCGCGAATCCTCCGAAATCGGGCCTGCCGTACTCGGCGGGCGCCTCGGGAGCAGCCTGCCGGGCCGCTTCCGCGACGGCCTCCGCCGCGGCCGCGGCCTCGGCCGCTTCGGCGGCGCGCCTGCGGGCGGCCCGGCCGCCGCCCGCAGCGGGCGGTCCGGTCTCCCAGGAGCGATTCGCCCCATCACCGTCGGATTCCTCGTCGGGTTCGGCCCGCCGCCGACGCCGGCCGGCCGGGCGGGTGTCCTCGGCCTCCGGTGCGGGTGCCGGCTCCGGCCAGGATCCCCCGGACGGATCGCCCAGCCGGGCGGGCGCGTCCCCGGCCCCCGGATCGCCGTACGGCGCGAGGGGGTTGTACACGCTGATCGGGCCGGACATCGGCGAGTAGTTCGCGTCCGGGACCGGATACGAGACCTGTTCGCCCGCATATCCGTCCGGCGCGTATCCGCCGGGCCCGCCCGCGTCGTACCCCGCGGGCGCATCGTCGGTATCCGGCGCCGCGTGCGCCGACGCGCCGTTCTCGACTACCGGCAGGTCACCGCTCAGCTCCTCGACCGGGACACCTCGCCCGCCGCGCCTTCTGCGACCGCCGCCGGTGGCCGGTTGCTGGCCGTTGCGGGCGAGTAGTTCGGCCACCGACAGCTGATTCGTATTCCTGCTCATGAAGGCACCGTTTCGATCGGTCCCGCCGACGCGCTGCCGGACGCGACACCGTTACCGGACGCGGTCGCCGGAGCGTTCGTTGTCAGAGGTCCACCATCCATATCGGTATCCAGTTTGCGCAGAATCAGTCCTTCGCGCAGCGCCCATGGACAAATTTCCAGCGTATCGAGGGAAAGCGCGCGCATCGCCGCCTCCGCGACCAGTGCCCCGGCGACCAACTGCTGGGACCTGTCGGCGCTGACCCCTTCGAGTTCGGCGCGATCGGCGGCGGTCATCCGGGAGATGAAGGCGATCAGCTGCCGCAGCCCCGATCCGGTCAGCGTCCGGCGCACCCGCGGCCCGGCGCCGGACGGCGCCGCTCCGGTCAGCCGGGCCAGCGACCGGAAGGTTTTGGAGGTGCCCACGGCCAGATCGGGCCTACCGGCCTCACCCAGTTGTTTCGCGGGGTCGACGAGTTCGGCGGTGAGCCAGTCGCGCAGCAGGGCGATACGCCGCTTGCTCGGCGGATCCTCCGGTAACCATTTCCGGGTGAGCCGGCCGGCGCCCAGTTGCAGCGAGAGCGCGACATCGGGTTCCTCGTCCACGCCGCTGCTCACCTCGAGCGAACCGCCGCCGATATCGAGGTTGATGATCCGGCCCGCGCTCCAGCCGTACCAGCGGCGCACGGCGAGGAAGGTGAGCCGGGCCTCGTCCGCGCCGGCCAGTACCCGCAGGTCCACGCCCGTCTCGGCGCGTACCCGTTCCAGTACCGCATCGGAGTTGGTGGCCTCGCGGACCGCCGAGGTCGCGAACGCCATGAGCTCGGCACACCCGGAGGTGGCGGCCAGGCCGGCGAAATCGGCCACCGTATCCACCAGTTTCTGTTCGCCCTCGGGGGTGATCCGCCCGGCGTCGTCCATGCTCTCGGAGAGTCGTAACGACTCCTTCGTCGAGCTCATCGGCATGGGATGGCCACCCCGATGCGCGTCCACCACCAGCAGGTGGACGGTGTTGCTTCCGACATCGAGGACACCTAGACGCACACGGACACGTTACTTGGTGAACCTGAACGCCGAGCGACCCGGTTGTGGTGTTAGCGTTGAGGGTTGTGACGTCAGGCGCAGCCGCGAACGACTCCGTCCCCGCTCCGACCGATCTTCCGATGCCGAAGATGCGGGCGAGCCGGGAAGTACCACTCGACTTCCCCCGCGAGTGGCTCGAGTTCGTGGACCCAGCCGACGACGAACATCTGATCGCGGCGGATCTCACCTGGCTGATGTCGCATTGGACCTGCGTTTTCGGGACGCCCGCCTGTCAGGGAATCCTGGCCGACCAGCCCGATTCCGGGTGCTGCACCCACGGCGCCTTCCTCTCCGACGACGACGACCGCAAACGTCTGCGTAAAGCGGTCAAGCTGCTCACGCCCCAGGAGTGGCAGCTGATGGGAGAGGCCCGCGACGAAAACGGCAAGATCACCCGGAAGACGTATCTGGAGACCGACGAACTCGGCGGGGAGGCCGCCGAGCGCACCCGCCGGGTCGACGGTGCGTGCATATTCCTGAACCGGCCGGATTTCCCCGGGGGCGCCGGATGCGCGCTGCACATCATGGCCGCGCACCGGGGCGTGGAACCGCATACCGTCAAACCCGACGTGTGCTGGCAGCTGCCGATCCGCCGCACCCAGGATTGGGTGACCAGGCCCGACGGCGTGCAGATCCTGCGGACCGTGATCACCGAATACGACCGCCGCGGCTGGGGTCCGGGCGGGGTGGATCTGGACTGGTATTGCTCGGGCTCTCCGGACGCCCATATCGGCGAGCGCCCGGTCTGGCAGGCCTACCGCGCCGAGCTGATCGAGCTGCTGGGCAAGCCCGCCTACCGCGAACTCGAACGGCAATTGCGGCGCCGTGAGGGCATGCCGCAGGTCGCGGAACATCCCGCGACAACCCGCGCCCGGCGTTCGGCCCGGGCGCGCCAGCAGGAAAACCCGCCGCTACCGGATAGAATTCTGGGACTCGAGCTGCGATAACAGGAGCGGAGCATGCTGCGGAGCCCCTGGATGAAATGGCCGGCCGGTTTCGCGGCGGCCCTGTTCGCTCTCGGCGCCGCCGGTGCCGTGACGAGTGCGGCCGCCGCCGCTCGCCCGCCCGGCGACCCGCACCAGTACTCCGACCGCACCGCCGAGTTCGTCCCACTCGGACATCCGGACGCGCAGGCTGCCGCGGAAACGGGTAAGAAGCTGGTCCTCAGCCCCTACGGCGCCCGCCGCAGTATCGTCTGCCGCGGTGACGGCGCGTCGATACCGCTCTACGACTGCGCTCAGGAGGACGGTCTCGGCCTCGGGTGGGCGCCGCTGCACCGCACCGACACCCTCGTCGGCGAGGTCTGGATCTACTTCCCCTGACCCCGGCCCCGCCCGCGGCGGCTCAGGCCTCCAGTTTGTATCCCAGGCCCCGGACGGTGACCAGGTGTTCCGGGCGGGCCGGATCGGACTCGATCTTCGACCGCAGCCGCTTCACATGCACATCGAGGGTCTTGGTATCGCCCACGTAGTCGGCGCCCCAGACCCGGTCGATCAGCTGGCCACGGGTGAGCACCCGGCCCGAGTTCCGCAGCAGGTATTCGAGCAGGTCGAACTCCTTGAGCGGCAGTGTCACCGGTTTACCGTTGACCAGGACCGTGTGCCGGTCCACGTCCATCCGCACCGGGCCGGCCTCCAGCACACCGTTCTCGCTGCCGGAGTCCAGCTCGTCACCGGCGCCGCGGCGCAGCACCGCCCGGATCCGGGCGATGAGTTCGCGCGCCGAGTACGGCTTGGTGACGTAGTCGTCGGCGCCCAGTTCCAGGCCGACCACCTTGTCGATCTCGCTGTCGCGAGCGGTGACCATGATCACCGGGACACCGCTGCGGGTGCGCAGCTGTTTGCAGACATCGGTGCCGCTCATACCGGGCAGCATCAGGTCGAGCAGCACGATATCGGCGCCGGACCGGTCGAACTCCGCGAGCGCGGACGGCCCGTCGCCCACCACCGTGACCTCGAAACCCTCCTTGCGCAGCAGGAAGGCGAGCGGATCGGCCAGCGACTCCTCATCCTCGACGATCAACACACTCGTCATCTGCGTGCCTCCACACCATTCGTTCGGCCCGGCCCGGAGGGGCGCGGGCTGGTTTCTCTTTTAGTCAGCACGGGCGGATCGGCATTACTGCCGTCGGCCTCCTGATGCGCGGGTATGCGCAGGGTGAATGTCGAGCCGGTGCCGAGTTTGCTCCACAGCGTGATCTCACCGTTGTGGTTGGCGGCCACATGCTTGACGATAGCCAGTCCCAGTCCGGTACCGCCGGTGGCGCGGGAGCGCGCCTTGTCGGAGCGGAAGAACCGTTCGAATACGCGTTCCTGATCGTCCTTGGCGATACCGATCCCCCGGTCGGTGACCGCCATCGCCACGTAGGTGCCGCGTACCGACCGGCTCACCGACACATGGGAGCCCCGGGGCGAGTAGGCGATGGCGTTCTCGACCAGATTGGACAACGCGGTGATCAGCAGCGTTTCGTCGCCGAGCACTTCGAGCCCGCTGGGCCGGTCGGTGCTCACGGTGATCCCGGCGGCCTCGGCGGCGGTCCGGGACCGGTCCACGGCCTGATTGACGACCGTGTCCACGTCCACGACCTCGAGTTCGGGGAGTTTCTCCGCGCCCTGCAGCCGCGACAGCGCGATCAGCTCGGTGACCATCTTCCCGAGCCGGCTGGACTCGGCGAGCACCCGCTGGCCGAAATGCCGGACCGCCTCCGGATCGTCGGCGGTTTCCAGCAGCGCCTCGGCCAGCAGGCTCATCGCCCCGACCGGCGTCTTGAGCTCGTGGCTGACATTGGCGACGAAATCGCGACGCGTCGCCTCCATCCGCGCCTGTTCGGAATCGTCGTCGGCGAACAGCACCGTGAAATTGGTCTCCTCCGGCGACAGCGGCCGCGCCAGCCCGCGGACCGCGATACGGCCCCGGCCCGGCGTGGGCTTGTCGGCGGTGAGATCGAATTCCGATGATTCGCCGCTGGCCAGCACCTTCTCCACCGCGGCCCAGGCCCGTTCGTCGAGCAGCCGGTCGCGGACCAGGCCCAGCTCCTCGGCCCGTGGGTTCACCAGCACCACATCGCGGTATTCGTCCACCACCGCGATACCGCTTTCGGAGGCCAGCACGATCAAGTCCAGGACCTGTGACATGGTGAGGCCGGAGTCGGCCTGCCGCCGCTGAGCCGTCCGCGCGTTCACGTATGGGATCAGAAGTCCACCGACGGCCAGTCCGACGACAGCCGCCAGGACTGCCAGCAAAACGGCCTGGGGAACGCTCACATCAAGAATCGTACGGTCGACTACAGGTAAACAAACCCGGGGTCGGTGAAGTTTCACGCAGGTCACGGGCGATTATTGCGGCGTTCTCCGGGCGTTTACTCATTGTTCGGCACCCGAACGTTCCGGCCGCGGCCCGGGCGTGTTCACCACCCCGGCAACCGCAGAACCCCGTTGTGTCTGGGACACAACGGGGTTCGTGGCGCGAGCGGCTACCCGGGCGGCGTCACCATCCGGGATCACCGCGCACCGGCAGGTTGACGAAACTCGGCCGGTTCGGGTCGAGCTGCACATGCTGTGGTTTCAGTCCGGTGTCGATGAGCATCGGCAGCGGCGGCACACCCTTGGGCGGGTTGCCCGCGTAGACGTCCACCCGCAGCCGGTGCCCCGGCTCCAGCCGCGCCTCGATGGCGGGGACCGCGATATCCAGGGTGGTCACCTCGCCGGGCACGGTGAGCTCGCGGCTGTCGATCGAGGTGTACGGGCGCGGATCGGTGTAGTCGCCGTTGGCGGATCGGCTGCTGAGCGAATCGTCGATCGCCCGCAGCGAGGCCATCAACTGTCCCGACGACAGCACCCGCGACTGCCCGTCGGGCGCCACATCGTTGACGGTCACCGACCAGTAGCCGTCGGCCGCGTCCTGCACGGTCTGCAGGTGGACGGCGATCGGGCCGGAGACGTCGACCGCCGTGGCGACCGGAGCGCTGGTGAAGGTGAGACCGTTGGATTCCTGGATCCGGGAATCCGCGCCGCAGGCGTTGACGATCGCGATGATCCCGGCGGTGGCCTGGCCCGCGTCATTGGAGCAGAGACCGGTCAGCCCGGGGGCCACCGTCAACCGCGCGGAACTGTCGGCGGTCGTTCCCAGCGACCCGTCGTGCACGCTGTGCCCGCCCGTCCCGCTGGGCGCGGCGGACAGATACATCCGCCGGTACTCGGCGGCCTGATCGGCGGGGGCGCTCTCGCCGAACCCGTCCCGGGTCACCCAGCCGCCGCCCTGCTGCCGCAGCGTGACCGGGCCGTACCCGTCGATCCCGTTGTCGATCCCCTTCAGCCATTTGTCGAACCACGCGCGCTGCAGCACGTCCAGGCGCGGCGGCAGCCCCGGCTTACCCGATTCACTACCCGAGTTGATGTGATAGGTATCGCCCATGAGCAGCTGTTTCTGCCCGGCCGGCAAGGGGATCTGGTTGTAGATCTGCGACTCCGAATAGGTGAACAGATCGTGCCAGCCACCGGTGACGAAGGTCGGCACCTGCACCCGGGCCGGGTCTCCCAGCCAGGCCTGCCGGTCGGGGCTGTCCGCGCGGATCATCGCCTGCAACCGCGGATCCAGATCCTCCACCCGCGGCGTGGTGTAGGCATCGAGGAACACGTCGAGGTAGGTGAACGGCGAGGACAGCCGGTCGTGCAGCCACTGCTGGTCGAAGGTCCCGGTGACCATCGACTGCACATCCGGCATCCATTTGGTCAGGTTGATCAGCGACATCCACAGCGGGATGAAGTTGAACCCGAACCCGCCCCCGGGCATGAGCACGTCCTGGGTCAGATCGCTGCCGGGCACCACCGGGAACAGCGCCTTCAGCGCGGGCGGATGCTGTTCGGCCGCCTGCAGCTGGTTGATACCGGAATACGACATGCCGGTCATCCCGACCTGACCGTCGGACCACGACTGCCGCGACGCCCAGTCGATCACCTCGACGGTGTCCTGCTGTTCGCGCTGCCGCAACATATCCCAGACACCCTGGGAGAACCCGGTGCCCCGGACATCCACGACGATTTGCACGTAGCCGCTCTTCACCAGCTGCCGGTCCACGGCGAAATTACGCATCGCGCCGCCACCGAGTGCCTTGGTGAGATCGGTCAGGCCCGACAGCGGGGTCCCGGTCATATCGATATCGCGGGCGAGCTGGTCGACGGCGGCGGAGACACCGGGCACCGAACCCATATGGTCGACCAGGTTCGAGGCCAGTTTCGTGTAGGGGGTCATATTGACCAGCACCGGAGTGCGGGTGTCGATGGGCCGGGAGGCGGTATCGGCCGGCCGGTAGACATTGGCCTTCAGTACCGTGCCGTCGCTCATAGTGATCGGCACATCCCAGGAGATGTGGATGTTCGGATACTGCTGGGGCCCGTCGTGGGTGGCCGCCCACTGCGCACCGGCCGCTCCGCCGTCCGGACCGGTGGCCACCGGCGCCGCGACCGCACTACTACCCAGCATCGGCGCCAGCAGCACGGCGGCGGCCAATGCCACTGTGGCTCGGAGCATGATTCTCATCAACCGTGATCCATCTCTCGGACTGGTCGGACGTTCGAGAGCATACACAGCGTTACCAACGAGTAACGACGAATTGGCCGCCTGGTCGCGGCAGTCCCAATTCAACGCCGGATCCAGGTAATTCACCACGAATCGGAGCCGCGCGTTTCGTGCCGGGTCACAACGGAAACAGGGCGCGATCGCCGACGCCCAGGACCGGCGGTGCCGCGACCCGCGGGGGGTCGCGGCACGGAAAGACCGGTTTACCGGCCGCCCTGATTGGCGACCGCGGCCGCGCCCGCGGCGGCCGCCTCCGGATCCAGGTACTCCCGCGGGCGCACCGGGCGCAGATCGTCGTCGAGTTCGTAGCGCAGCGGAATCCCGGTGGGGATATTCAATCCGGCGATATCGTCGTCGGAAATTCCGTCCAGATGTTTGACCAGTGCGCGCAGCGAATTACCGTGCGCCGCCACCAGAACGGTCTTTCCGGTCAGCAATTCCCGCGAAATGGTCGATTCCCAGTAGGGCACCATCCGGTTCACCACATCGAGCAGGCATTCCGTACGCGGGACCTCGACTTCCGCGTAGCGCGGATCGCCTTCCTGGCTGTACTCGTCGGCCGGGTCGATCTGCGGCGGCGGGGTGTCGTAGCTGCGCCGCCACAGCATGAACTGGTCCTCGCCGTACTCGTCGCGGATCTGGGCCTTGTTCTTACCCTGCAGGGCCCCGTAGTGCCGCTCGTTGAGCCGCCAGTCCCGGATCACCGGGATCCAGTGCCGGTCGGCGGCGTCCAGCGCGATATTCGCCGTCATGATGGCGCGGCGCAGCAGCGACGTGTAGACGACATCGGGCAGGATGCCGTGCTCGGCCAGCAGTTCGCCCGCCCGCTTCCCCTCGGCGACGCCCTTGTCGGTGAGATGCACGTCCACCCAGCCGGTGAACAGGTTCAGGGCGTTCCATTCGCTCTCGCCGTGGCGCAGCAAAACGAGGGTGTAGGTCATGCCGGTCATCCTGCCATGGCCCGGCCGCGCATCTTTCGCGTGCCCGGGCCCGCCCGACCTCGGGATCGACGCCACCGGGACCGGCCGCGGTCGGGAGCGCGGGTCGCGGGCGGCGGCCGGGCGGACCCCTAGGGCGGTCCGGATGGCTCCGCGACAACGAACGGATCGAGCGGCGAGCGAGCGAGTACGGCGGCGCCCACGAGCGTGGCCCCGTCGTCGATCCTGGACGGTACGACCCGGAGGCCGCGGAGAAAGGTCAGCCCGGCATGCCGTCGCACCGATTCGCGCAACGGCCGCCAGAGCAGGGCACCCGAATGGGCGAAGCCACCACCGACGACCACGAGGTCCACATCCAGCAGTGCCGCCGCCGAACAGATCGCCCGGCCGAGCGCGGTGCCGGCGCGGGCCAGCGCCGCCGTCGCGATCGGATCGCCCGCGCGGGCCGCCACCGCGAGCTCGGCACCGGTTTCCCCGTCCCAGCCCTGCTCCCGGGCCCAGCGCGCGGAGGACATCCCGCTCGCCACCGCTTCCACGCATCCCACCCCGCCGCAGGCACAGGGCACATCCTGACCCGGGACCACGATATGGCCGATATGCCCGGCATTGCCGGTGCGACCCAGCGCTACTCGCCCGTCCACCAGGATCCCGCCGCCGATACCCGACGAGACCGTCATCGCCAATCCGTTGCGCACACCCCGCAGCGCCCCCGAATGTTGTTCCGCGAGCGCGAGGCACGCGCCGTCGATCGCGAAACGCACGGTCGCGGTGGGGAAAAGCTCTTCGACGGCCGCCACGATCGGGAACCCGGCACGCCACTCCGGGATATTGAGCGGACCCGCCACCCCCGCGGGTGCGTCCACCGGGCCCGCCGATCCGATCCCGACCGCGCGCACCGCCGCCCCGGCGGCGACCGCGCGCAACAGCCGGCGGCACTCCGGCCAGACCTCGGCCGCCGGAACCGCCGCCCGGCGCACCGCGTACACCCGGCCCGCCGGATCGACGAGGCCGGCGGCGAACTTCGTCGCCCCGATATCCAGCGCCAGAACCGCCATCGACTCCTCCAAGGGTCACTTCGCCGCTCCGATTGTCGCCCACTCCGCTGGTCCCGGATGCCCGCCCGAGCCGGATCAAAATATTCCTTGACTTGAATATTCACTTTGATGAATACTTTGGTCATGGATCGGATAGCCGCGGCCCTCGCGGACAGCGCGCGCTGGCGTCTCGTCGAACTGCTCGCCGAGCGCCCGCGCTCGGTCGGGGAACTGGCCGAGCTGACAGGTCTGCGGCAACCACAGACCACCAAACATCTCCAGACCCTGGCGCGCGCGGGCCTGGTCACGGTATTTCCACTGGGGCAGCGCCGGGTCTACGCGCTGGAGGCACCGCCGCTGCGCGACCTCCGGGCCGGGCTGGACGAGCTGATCGCCGGTATCGAGGCCCACGCCGGCGACCGGGACGCCGTCGCGCGCTACAGAGCCGCCATCGAGCGCGAAACCACCGCCGCGGACCGGCGACACTGGGCGGACGGCCGCACCTTCGTGTTCGAACGCGAACTCCCCGCCCCGCCGGCGACGGTCTGGCGGTTCTGGGCCGACGCCGATCTGCTCGCGTCGTGGTGGGCTCCGGCGCCGATGACGGTGATCGAATGCGGGTTCACCCTCCGCCCCGGCGGGCCGGTGGTCCTCGAGTATCGCGATGCCGAGGGCGTCCGGTACCGCTCGGCGGGCCGGGTCGAGGAGGCGACGGCTCCCGACCGGCTCGTCTTCGACCTATCCCTATCCGACGCCACCGGCGCGACCACCTTCACCGGCCACTACGACCTCACCCTCACCACGGCCCCGGCGGGCACGCGATTACGCCTCACCCTCGCCATCACCGAGACCACCGTCGAGGCCGCCCCCTATATCGCCGGTATCGAAACCGGCTGGGCCCAGGTACTCGACAACCTCGCCACCGCGATCGGCAGCACCGACCGCACCCCACCCCACACCGATGAAGCAGGAGCACAATCATGACGGACACGACCGGACGGACGGTACGAGCCAATATCAGTCTCACCCTCGATGGGCGCTACAGCGGCCCCGGTGGCCCCACCGATCTGGGCGCCATCGTCCCCTACGCGGTGACCGACGTGGCGCGCGATCATCTCACCCGGATATGGGAAGGCGCGACCACCGCGGTACTCGGCCGGGTCAACGCCGAAGGCTTTCTGGGTTTCTGGCCGACCGTCGCACAGGACGAGAATGCCGATCCACGCGACCGCGGCTATGCGAAATGGCTGGTCGACGCTGAAAAGGTGGTGCTGTCACGCACTCTGGCCGAAGCGCCGTGGGAACGCGCGCGGATAGTGAACGCCCCGGCCGCCGAGGTCGTCGCCGAGTTGAAGGCGACCGGATCGGGCAATATCCTCGTCAACAACAGCGTCAGCGTGATCAGGGCGCTGCTCGCCGCCGATCTGCTCGACCGGCTGTATCTCATGATCTGCCCCGAGATCGCCGGCGACGGGCAGCGCCTGTTCGACGACGGCCTGCCCGCTTCGAAATGGACACTCCGGCATCAGGAAACCGGCGAGCTGGGCGAAATCGCCCTGATCTACGACCGCACTCGCTGATACCGGCCTGCGGGCGGCGCGGAGCCGCCCGCAGGGCCCGCGGCTCAGTTGGTGTCGGAGGAATCCACCAGATGCTCGAACGCGCGCAGATTCTTCAGCGATTCACCGCGCGACACCCGCCACTTCCATTCCCGGCGAATGGATTCGGCGAAGCCGAGCTCGAGCAGCGTATTGAAATCACCGTCCACCGCCTCGAGGATCTGGCCGAAGATACGGTCCAGTTCCTCCGCGGTCACCGAATGGGTGGCCGCCCGGCCCACCAGGTAGATATCGCCCACTTTGTCGAGGGTGTACGCGACGCCGTAGAGACGGCGGTTGCGGCGCAGCAGATACTTGTACACGCCTTCGAAATTCTCGTCGGGCTTACGACAGACGAACGATTCGAAACGCACCCCGTGCCCACCTACCGTGAGCATCACGTTCGTCTTCAGCTTGCGCTCACCCGGCAGCACGGCCACGAACACATCGTCGCCGGTCCGGGTGTATTCGATCTCCCGATCCCGCAGCGTCTCCTCGACCACCCGGGCCGTATCGGATACCTCGCTCATCTGCGCACTCCCGTCCGGCGCCGCCACAGCGCCCGCGATCTGGCCTGGCTCTCGCCGAGAATAGCCGGACCGCGACCGTAGTCGGACAACGCGGCGGTATAGCTGTCGAGCAGCTTGTCCGCCGTATGCGCCCAGGAGAAACCGGCGGCATGGACCACCGCGTGCTCGCCCATCTCCCGCAACCGCGCAGAATCGTCGAGCAGGTATTCCAGCGCACCGGCCCAGTCGGGGGTGCGATGACCGGAGACCAGCAGCCCGCTGTGCTCATGCCGCACCGCGGTACCCAGCCCGCCGACCGCGGCCGCCAGCACCGGCGTACCGCTGGCCTGCGCCTCCAGCGCCACCAGCCCGAACGACTCGTTGTAACTGGGAACCGCCACCAGATCCGCGGCCCGGTACACCTCGACCAGCCGGTCCGGTGGTTGCGGCGGCAGGAAGGTCACCCGGTCGCCGATCCCCAGTTCGGCGGCCAGCTCGATCAGCGCATCCGGCCGCTCCAGCCCGGACCCCGACGGCCCACCGACTATCAACGCCCGCAGCCGCCGCCCCGGCCGCCGCCGCACCGCCTCCGCGACCGCGCGCACCAGCACATCCGGCGCCTTCAACGGCTGGATCCGGCCCACGAAGGCCACGATCTCCTCGTCCGCGGCCAATCCCAGCCCGGCCCGCGCCTGCAACCGGTCGCCCGGCCGGTACCGGTTGAGGTCCGCACCGGGCGGGACGATATCGATCCGGTCCGGCAGCGCGCCGTACAGCTCCATCAGCTGCCGGGCCTCCTGCGCGGTATTGGCCGTGAGGCGATCCGCCTCCGCGATGACCTGCTTCTCGCCGATCTCCCTGGTCGCCGGCTCCGGAGAATCGCCCTCCGCCAAAGCCGCGTTCTTCACCGCGGCCAGCGTATGGGCGGTATGCACCAGCGGCACCCGCCAGCGATCCCGCGCCAGCCAGCCCACCTGCCCCGACAGCCAGTAGTGCGAATGAATCAGGTCGTAATAGCCGGGAAGATGGCGGGCCTCCTGCCGCAACACCTCGGCCGTGAACGGGCACAACTGGGTCGGCAGATCGTGCTTGTCCAAACCCTCGAACGGCCCGGCCACCACATTGCGCACCAGCACCCCCGGCGCGGCCTCCTGCACAGGCGGCAGATTCGACGAGGTCGCGCGGGTGAAGATCTCGACCTCGGTCCCGCGCCGCGCCAGCTGTTCGGCGGTCTGCAGCACGTACACGTTCATCCCACCCGCATCCCCCGTACCCGGCTGGGCCAGTGGTGAGGTGTGCACCGTCAGCACGGCGATTCGGTTCGGCCGGCGGTCCGGGCGTTGACTCACGATATCCATACTGCACGGTGCAACGCCCCGACCCGACGGCTCCTTCCCTCGCCGTGAAAGTCATCACAGTAATTCTGGAGCGGCTCCGCCGCTCGAGGGTGGGGCCCCGGGGAGCCCGGTTCTTCACTCCC